>JAGDCQ010000014.1 GCA_017958465.1 Lachnospiraceae bacterium | reverse complement strand
TCGTCTTCTCTTGTATATTCGATGGTGACAGGCTCGTTGGACAGGGTATGGAAATAGAAATACGTGAGGATCTCACGTCCGAGGGTGATCTTTTTTCCGTTTATCTTAGTAATGATATCTCCCTGCTTTAACCCTGCTTCGTACGCAGGTTCACCTGTGTTTACGGAAAGGACCGCCGCAGGATCGTAGCCTACGATGCCGATGACCACAAGGGCAAAAATAAAGGCCAGTATAAAATTGAAAAACGGGCCCGCAAAAATGACGGCTATACGTTCCCATACGTTTTTGTTGTTAAATGCATGTTCGTCGTCAGACTTTTCCGTATCGTCCTCTCCCATCTGGCAGGAACCGCCGATAGGAAGGAGCTTTAAGGAATACCTTGTCCCGCCTTTCACGAAACTTAAGAGCCTTGGACCCATTCCGATAGAAAACTCGATAACGGTGATGCCTCTGGCTTTCGCAAGGATAAAGTGTCCGAATTCGTGGAAGGCTACTACCACTCCCAAAAGCAGGAGCGCCAGCAGTATGTTTAATAAGGTCTGACCTATTGCAACTATGTTCATTGTTGAATCTCCGTACCGCAAAAGAGCAAAGATGTCACTTTTGCAGTTCTCTTGTATACATTTCCGTCCAAAGGATCTCCTCCAGGGACGGATCTTTTATGAATTTTACAGAATCCATGGCTCTCTCGATCTCTTCCGTGATCTGAAGGAAGCCTATCTTTCCGTCAAGAAATCTTGCCACCGCTTCTTCGTTGGCAGCATTGAAGACTGTAGGCATATTGCCGCCTGTCTTTAGCGCCCTGTACGCTAAGGGGAGAGCTTTGAAGGTCTCTGTGTCCGGCTTTTCAAAGGTTATGGAACCAAGCTCGAAAAGATCCACCCTCTTATCTTTAAGATAGCTCCTGTCCGGATAAAGAAGGGCAAACTGTATGGGAAGCTTCATATCCGGAATGCCCATCTGGCCGATGATCGCGCCGTCCGAGAACTGCACTGCGGAATGGAGGATGCTCTGGGGCTGGACAACGACCTGGATGTTGTCCGGATCCACGTCAAAAAGCCATTTAACCTCGCAAACCTCAAGCCCTTTGTTTACAAGGGTGGATGAATCCACTGTTATCTTTTTTCCCATAGACCAATTGGGATGTTTTAAGGCATCGGCAAGGGTTACCTTTTCAAGGTCTTTACGCTTCATACCGCGGAAAGGACCGCCTGACGCTGTGAGCAGGACCTTTTCTATTTTCGAAGTTTCCTCGCCCCTTAAAGACTGAAAGATGGCTGAATGCTCGCTGTCTACCGGCAGGAGCTTTACGCCTTTTTCACGGACGAGCGGCATTATGATATGTCCCGCCGTAACAAGGGTTTCCTTGTTTGCCAGGGCTATGTCTTTGCCGGCCTTTATGGCTTCGATCGTGGGGCGGACGCCTATCATGCCAACCACAGACATGAGGGTCATATCCGTCTCATCGTAAGCCGCACACTCTATCAAGCCTTCCATTCCCGAAACGATACGGACAGAAAGGTCCCTTACCCTGTAAGAGAGCTCTTTTGCCTTGTCTTCGTTAAAGACACAAACGGTCTTTGGGGCAAATTCGCGTATCTGTTCCTCAAGGATATCTATATTTGTACAGGCCGCAAGGGTAAGGACCGACAGTTTACCCGGGTTGTTCCTTACTACTTCAAGGGCCTGGCGGCCTATTGAACCTGTTGAACCAATAACGGACAGTTTTCTCAAGATTACCCTCCGATCTAATCAAGCCGTCAGATGGCGGCAATGTGCGTAACGCAAATATCCAGGAAATAAACAAGCGGAGCCACAAAAATAATGGAGTCGTACCTGTCCAGGATACCGCCGTGGCCGGGGATAGACTTTCCGAAATCCTTTATGTTGCACTGGCGCTTGATGGCGGATGCCGCAAGGTCGCCTATCTGGGCTACAACAGAGGAAGCAGCGGCTATGCAGGGGCAGACCAGGAAAGGCATAGAAATATCCAGGAACCTTCCGAATATCAAAGCATATAAAAGACCCCAGAATGCAGAAGCAACTATCCCGCCGATAGCACCTTCAACGGTCTTTTTAGGACTCAGGTTGGGGACAAGCTTGTGTTTTCCGAAAAGCTTGCCAAAGGTGTAGGCTCCCACGTCGGAGCCCCAGGAACCGGCGTAGATCATCCAGACGAAGTAGATGCCGTTGTCCAGCCCCCTGATAAGATAAACGTACATCAGCATGACAGAGATGTAGAAAACTCCGCCAAATGCCACAAACACCTGGGAAAAAGTGTACTTCGGGAACTTGAAGACAAAGATGCCCATGTAAAGGAGGATGCTGACCATCAGGAGGTAGATCATGAACCTTTCCCTGCCAAAGTACATAAAGGTGTAGATGGCTACGGTATTAACGTAGGATATCACAGCAAAGGTGCTGTTGTGGATATTGTTTGCCCTGTACAGCTCAAAGAGGCCCTGGAGAGAAACCAGGAGCATCCCGAGGCAAAGGGGGATCCCGCCGAAAAAGTCGGTAAGGAACGTAAAGATCACTATAAATACAGCTGAAATCAGTCTGGCCTTAAACATCTACTCTGTCTCCTCTACCACTTTTCCAAACTTCCTTGTGCGGCCCGAATAGGCCTCTACGGCCTTTTCAAGGTCTTTTACCGTGAAATCCGGCCACAAAACATCCGTAAAATACAGCTCGCTGTAGGAAAGCTGCCATAACAGATAATTTGAAAGACGCTGCTCTCCCGCTGTCCGGATCAAAAGGTCCGGGTCCGGGATATCGGCGGTGTACAGCTCCTTTGAGAGCATTTCTTCCGTGATATCATCCGGAGAAAGAGTACCTTCCTTTACCCGCGCGGCAAGCTTTTTGACAGCATGGATTATCTCGTCTCTTGAACCGTAGTTGATGGCGACCTGGAAATTGAGGCCGTTGTTGTTCTTCGAATCCTCTTCAAGAACGGCAATTGAGTCTCTTATATCCTCGTCCAGACGGGTTTTATCTCCGATGATGCGGACCCGCATATCGTTTTTCCTGCTTATACGTATGTAGTCCTTCATGTAGGAGCGCAGAAGGTTCATGAGCGCTTCCACTTCGTCATCCGGACGATTCCAGTTTTCAGTTGAGAAAGCATAGACGGTAAGGTATTTGATGCCCATCCGCCATGCGTCTTCGCAGATCTTTTCAACTGTCTTGCTTCCCTGTGCATGCCCTGCTTTCCTCGGAAGCAGGCGTTTGCTGGCCCACCTTCCGTTTCCGTCAAGGATTATAGCCACATGCTGCGGGATGTTTAGTTTTTTTTCAGCCACAGGTTCCTCCGCCGGGCAGGGGAAAAAACCGCCACTGCCCGTATAAATTTGCAAAATGGGACGTATCTCTACGTCCCACCAAATTTGTTATGTAAATGTCGTAGAAAAACAGGTACAACCGCAAAAGACTTTACAGGATCAAACGGTCATTATCTCTTTGCATTTGTCATCGCACATTTTGTCGATGTTTTCGATGAACTTATCCGTAAGCTTCTGGATCTCGTCCTCAAGCTCCTTTTGAACATCCTCGGAGATCTCACTTGCCTTGCCGGCCTTTTTAACATGCTCGTTGGCATCGCGGCGGATGTTGCGGATCGCAACACGGGCGGTCTCGGACTTTGTCTTTATATCCTTTGTAAGGTCCTTACGTCTTTCCTCTGTAAGCTCGGGGAAAACAAGGCGGATGACCTTACCGTCGTTACCGGGTGTGATACCGATATCCGATGCAAGGATAGCCTTCTCGATCTCTTTGATCATCTTGGATTCCCAGGGCTGGATCTGTATGACTCTTGCTTCGGGAACAGAGATGTTTGCCACCGACTGGAGCGGTGAAGGTGTCCCGTAATAATCAACCCTGAGTTTGTCCAGCAGGTGCGGGTTTGCGCGGCCTGCGCGGATAGAAGCAAAGTCTTCGGAAAGACTTGCTATGGTCTTATTCATTTTCTCTTCGAATGGTACTATTTTTTCGTTCATTTTTACCTCCCCATGATGTGAGACCTCAGTCCACGGTAACTACAGTCCCGGTGCAGTGGTCACAAGCGTTTGTATAGATGCTGTCCTCTTCGTTCAGCGAGAACACGAGCAGGGGCATCTTGTTTTCCATGCAGAGCACGGTAGCTGCTTTATCGAGGATCTTGAGATTTCTCTCAAGAACTTCATTGTAGGATATTGTATCGAATTTCTTTGCGGCAGGATTTGATTTGGGATCGGAGTCGTAAACGCCGTCCACAGCCCTTGCCATAAGGATGATATCCGTCTCCAGCTCTATTGCACGGAGTGCAGTGGCGGTATCCGTCGAAAAATAGGGATGTCCCGTACCGCCGGCAAGGAAGATGACCTTTCCAGCCTTAAGGCTTGCAACCGCTCTGTCTTTTGAGAAGAGCTCTGTCATAGCGCCAACGGCAAAGGGTGTGAAGATATCCGTCTGCATCCCGAGGAACCTGAAGATATCAGATACATAGATGCAGTTCATTACTGTTGCGAGCATGCCGATCTGATCGGCTTTTGTACGGTCGATGGTCTCGGAGCTGCGGCCGCGCCAGAAATTGCCGCCGCCGATGACAACAGCCACTTCTGTTCCGGCATCCACAAGCTTTTTCACCTGTTTTCCAACCGCTATGCAGGTGGCTTCGTCGAAGCCTGTCTTTTTGTCGCCTGCAAGGGCCTCACCGCTGAGTTTCAAAAGGATCCTTTTATACTGTTTCATGATCAACCTCTGTTAATACGCGCGTTTACTGCTGCTTCTCTTACCTGTATACCCGATCATTCAAAAACGTTGTCGATGTCGAGGGATGCGTAAGATGTAAGTGAGCAGAAGCCCTCAAGAACAGCGCCGTTGTTCATCTGGATGGATTTTGCCTTAACATTTCCCTTGATGATGGCTGTTGAATCGATAACAACAGGTCCGTTGATGTCGATCTGTCCCTTAACTGCGCCTGCGATGACTGCGGAGTTACCTGTAACATCGCCGACAACTACTGTTCCAAGGCCGATCTTTACGGAACCTTCGCTGCTCAGGTTGCCTTCAAGACGCTCTGTGTTTACAAAGATCTCGGAGGCCATTGAAGAACCTACAACCGTACCTGAAATGGTAAGCTTGCCAAGGCACTCGATATCGCCGTTGATGGTTCCCATAACATCCAGCGAGCAATCCGAAATAATGCTTCCGTTGATGGTCGTGCCTTTTGTGATAACTGTTACGGATTCTGTATCCTTCTTGGAGAAATCCATATTGCTGATCTTCTTGTCCTCGCTTGCAGCCTGGGGAGCTGCGGGCTCAGACTTCTTTTCGAAAATATCCGACTGTGAAAGCATGCTCACAAGCTCTTCGTTAACTGCCTCTACAGGCTCGTCCGAAGCTGCGGCATCCTTTTCGATCTCCTGATTCACCCCTTCACTGTTTTCGGTAACATCGTCCTGAAAATCCTTGAAAATACTCATAATCCCTCCGTACTTCTCCCTTTTATTTTTTGCTTAATCTCTCTTAAGCCCTATAGAATATAATACTCATAATAAAAAAGTTTGTAAAGAAAAATTTAAGCTTTTTCTTTAAGATCCGGAATCGGGATCTTTTCCTCTATGGCGCGCTTTGCGAGCTTGTCGGCCATTTCGTTGTATTTAACGCCCGTATGGGCCTCCACCTTCTCAAAAGAGATGCGTATCTTTTCGGACCACTCACGCATGGAAGCCGCATATTTCCTGGTCAAATCGTTATTTGTCTTCCATTTGCCCGTTGCCCAGAACTCGATCCCCGTGTAATCGTAAAAGATGCGGATCTCGGAAAAGCCGTTCAGCATAGCCCATTTCACGGCATACATGGATCCAAGCATCTCGCCCGTGACATTACGGAGCTTTGCCGACTCCTCATTGCAATTACTGCCGAGCTTTTCGGTAACTGTCCCGTCTTCCTCGATAAAAACACATCCAAAGCCGTATCTGCCTTCGTTGACATTGAAGCTGCCGTCAACATAAGCCGTAAGCTTCTTACCGGAGCTTTCCACCCTTTGATTCAATAGAAATTACCAGCCTTTCGTGCTTTTTTGATGTTGTAGAGCATCCTGTCCGCCTTATCGATAAACTCGGGGATGGTCGTTATGCTCTCGTCGTACTGCGCAAAGCCGATGCTGAGCTGAAGCTCGTAACTGTTGCCAGCCTTTTTGTTGTGTTCCGCAAGCAAAGTGTTGAGCTCGTGCGAAAAGGCCCTTGCGCTCGTGGAATCGTAAAGCTCGCCAACCATCACAAACTCATCGCCGCCGTAGCGGGAGCAGAAGCAATTGTAACGGCCGCTCATCTGCTTAAGAGTCTTTGCGACGATCATAAGGGCTTCATCTCCCTCCACATGGCCGTAAGTGTCGTTGATCTTCTTAAAATTGTCAACGTCCATGATGAAAAGGAACAGGTGGTTCAGCTTATCGTTGGAAAGTGCGTAGGAATGCATCTTTGTCTCAAGGAATTTGATGAGCTGGTTCCTGTTGTTTATACCTGTGAGCTCATCCGCCGTCACCATGTGTGTGGTGGAGGACAGCTGTGTCGCAAGGATAAACAGTGTAAGCCCCGAGGAATAGATGGGGTGCCCGAAGAAGAAAAGCTGAAGCACAGCAGTTATGATGAGCGGCATGGAAAAGATGATGTTATGGCCGTAGATATCCGCTTTCTTTGAGGAGTTCTCGTCAAAGACCAGGATCACGGTGTTGCGGATCATCACAAAGAGGATGTAGGCGATGATGATCAGCATATGGACATTGAAAAGCGGTCCCTTTGCGGCAGAGCCGTTTTCGATCCTGTAATAAAAGCCAAAGAACGGGGAAAGAAGCGTCAGCACAACATCAATGAAAAGGGGAATGCCGGCGACAAGCGCCTTTATTCCCGTTAGATCGAGTTTTCTTGTGAGTAGGAACTCCGAGTATACCACCCACGTGTAGGCGGCAGCCGTTCCCGCGATAAAAGCAAAAGAAGCAAAGAAATAAATAGCCGAATTTAATAATTCTACATTTGTAGAGTCCGTTATCGCAATGCCGATATCCCCTACTATGTAGATTATTGCGGAATAAGCTATTATGGACGAAACCAGCCGCTCAGTGTTGTTGTTCAGCCTTCTGTTCCTGTAATGCAGGATGATGGCAAGGGCTATGATACAGCTGAGCGACCCTTCGCAATAATATAAAAGTTCTTTGCTTATATTTAACATGATCTTATTTTACATTGGCGATGATGTTCAAAACGATATTCACAGCTGTTTCCATACCTTCGAGCGTAACGTGCTCGAAAGGTCCGTGGAAAGCGTAACCGCCCGTGCCAAGGTTAGGGCATGGAAGCCCCATGAAGGAAAGCCTTGCACCGTCGGTACCGCCCCTTACAGGAGTGGAAACAGGCTCAAGCCCTGCCGATCTTATAGCTTCTCTTGCAAGCTCTACGGGATAAGTATCCTTTTCGATGATCTCGAGCATATTTCTGTAGGATTCCTTGACCTCAAGAACACAGGTCTTCTCGCCGTATTTCCTGTTGATGGCCTCTTCTATCTTTTTGAGCTTTTCTATCCTTCTTTCGAAGTTGACGGCATCATGATCCCTGATGATATAGTGGAGCATGGCCTTTGAAACGTCTCCCGCTATGTCGGTAAGGTGGAAAAAGCCTTCCCTGTTCTCGGTAGCCGCCGGGATCTCGTCGAAGGGAAGCATATTCTGGATCTCGCAGGCGATAAGGCTTGCGTTTTTCATGATCCCTTTTGCGGAGCCCGGGTGGACGCTTACGCCGTTCACTGTGAAAAGTACGCTCGAAGCGTTGAAGTTTTCGTATGCCACCTCTCCCTCGTAATCGCCGTCAAGAGTGTAGGCAATGTCCGCAGGGACCTTCGGGATCTCGAAATTGTCGGCCCCCTCGCCTATCTCTTCGTCCGGAGTGAAAGCAACATAGATATCACCGTGGGGCCTCTTTTCGTTTATGAGCTGCTCGACAGCACTGATGATTATGGCAACACCTGCCTTGTCATCGGCACCAAGGAGCGTAGTTCCGTCAGTAGTTATGAGAGTGCAGCCTTTGAGCCCCTTAAGCTCCGGGAAAGAAGCAACCTTAAGAACATCTCCCGTCCCTTTAAGGACCACATCCTGACCGTCATAGTTTTCGATTATCTGCGGCTTTACGTTTTCACCGGAGAAGTCCGGGGCAGTGTCCATATGCGCGATAAAAGCGAGCTTCTTTCTGCCCTCTTCACCGGGTGTCGCGGGCAAAAGGCCGTAAACATAGCCGGTCTCGGAAAGAGAAACGCCTTCAAGGCCCAAAGCGCAAAGCTCATCCTTCAGGACCTTTGCAAGCTCAAGCTCCCTTGATGCAGAAGGGTGTGTGCCGGAAGCATCATCCGAAGTTGTATGTATCGAAACATATTTTAAGAATCTGTCCAGTAAAGAACCCATAAACGGTCTCCTTTTTTATTGAATGCAGAACTATCAGATCTCGTAATCTATGCACACACGGTTGGAAACAAACGGCCTGACTTTTTCGTTTGCAACCGCAACATGGAGCGGATTGTTCTGATAGCTTTTGAGAGCAGCTTCGTCTACAAATGTAGAAACAAGCATAAGGTCAGCGTTAGACGAGTTTAGAATACCCTCTGTCTGGACCTTTATGTCAATAAGGCCGGGGATCTTGCCTGCAAGACCCTCAAGTCCCTCCTTTACGCCCTGTCTCAGTTCGTCTATCTGCGCACCGCAGTAAACGTCCTTAAAAGTCCATAATATAACATGTTTTACCATATCAAAGCCTCGCAATTACAAAAAGATTTCAAAGGGTATTGTAGCATTTTCTCTTTAAGAATACCACAACATTTTTTTAATTTTTTAAATGACACGGAACCTCAAATTAACTATAATGGTTCTTGTAAATATGGGGTGTAAACGCGGGGTTTTTCCCGCGGGTTCCCGCTAAACGGAGGGTATTTATGAAACTTAACCGCAAACGGACCGCATTGATCGGTTTCGCATTTTTCGGCATCCTGCTCCTTTGGCAGGTTTATGATTCCTGGTGTCCCACTTTCCTTACGGACATCTTCGCAAGACATATGTACGGCGAGTCTTCTGCTGCGCTGAAAGCCGGCGAAGCGTCAAAGCTCCTGAATGTCCAGTGGCTTGTCGGCATAATAATGGCCTGCGACAACCTTGCAGCTCTTATCCTGCTTCCCATCTTCGGTAATCTTTCCGACAAGACAAAAACGCCTATCGGAAAACGTATGCCGTTCATCCTCACAGGTACTTTTGTGGCAGCCATTGCTTTTCCCTTTATCCCGCTGTTTTTCCACTATAACAACACCGTCGGGATGATCATAACCATGGCCATCGTGCTTATGTTCATGATGATGTACCGCAACCCCGCTGTTGCGCTTATGCCGGATATCACACCGAAGCCCTTGAGGGCAAAGGCAAACGGCATCATCAATATCATGGGGTACCTTGGCGGCGCCGCAGCAACGGTCCTTGGCATATTCCTTAAGCTCAGCAATTATATTAACGCTGAGGATGCAGCAAGAAAGCTCTGGATCATCGAGATCCCTTTCATCATCGCATCAGTGCTCATGGTTATCTCCGCTCTCGTGCTCTTCTTCTCCATCCGCGAAAACGAGATCGCTGTTGAGATGAAGGATCAGATGGAGGAAGGCGAGCGCCTTGCTGCCATCGAAAACCCCGTGGACGACGACGCTCCCATGTCACCCGCCAACAAACGCATGCTTCTTGCCATTCTCGGTGCAGAATTCCTCTGGTTCATGGCCGATAACGCTATCGGAACTTACATCGGAAACTATGTAATATACTATTTAAGGTCCCAGTCGAGCGCGACTATGATCCTTACCATCATCGGAGGACTTGCTTCCGTTATCGGTTTTGCGATCGCCGGAATTATAGCCGACAAGATTGGCAGAAAGTGGACTAT
This sequence comes from Lachnospiraceae bacterium, assembly GCA_017958465.1. Classification (GTDB taxonomy): domain Bacteria; phylum Bacillota; class Clostridia; order Lachnospirales; family Lachnospiraceae; genus SZUA-448. Next base: position 1,097 of record JAGDCQ010000014.1, on the reverse strand, counting down.
TACCGCAGGTCTTTCGGTAACAGTTCTCGGTCTCGTCGTAATGTGCTTTGTAAAGCCCACAGAGGTCGTTACCGGCGTAAACGGCGAATGGTCCTTCCCTGTGCTGTTATACGCTGTATGGGTGCTTAAAGGCTTTGGCATGGCCCTTGTACACAACTGCTCCTTCCCTATGGTCGTCGAGCTTTGCTCGTCAAAGAAGATCGGGCGTTTCACCGGGTTCTATTACGCAGCAAGCATGTCGGCGCAGACCATCACGCCCATTTTACTCGGTTTTATCTTCAATGTGACCGGCGCATGGGTTGCACTTCCGATCTACTCATCGACCCTGTTCGTTCTCGCCTGCCTTGTATTCACCATGCTTGTTAAGAATATCAAGGCTAAGAAAGTAAAGAACGTTTCCGGGATCGAAGCCATTGAAGGCGACTGATACTACTTTGATTCATAAGAGGAAACACAATGATCAACAATGATCCCATAACAAAAGAATTGTTGGAAGAAAAGCTTGCCGGTCTTGCCGGCAGGCTTTCTCTTGAATATTTTGACACTATCGGTTCAACGAACAATTACCTTAAAGAAAACCACGATAAGCTGCCTCATTTTCATGTTGCGGTCGCCTCAAACCAGACTGCCGGACGCGGCAGCAAAGGCCGGAGCTTTTTCTCTCCGGGCGAAACAGGCGTATACATAAGCATTCTCCTGAAAGACGGGCTTACCCCGCAGGATGCGGAGCTTTTGACTACTTCAGCCGCTGTTGCGGCCTGCCGCTCCCTTGTGAATTCATTGAGATGCCGCCCTCAGATCAAGTGGATCAATGATATTTATATCGATAACCGCAAGGTTTCCGGCATCCTTACGGAAGGAGCGCTTAAAGACGGAAAACCGGAGTACAGCGTTGTCGGGATCGGTTTTAATGTATATCCGCCAAACGGAGGCTTCCCGGACGATATTAAGGACCGTGCGGGCGCGATCACAAAAATAGCGACCAAAGGCCTTCGCACTTCGATCGCAGCAGGTTTCATCAAAGAATTCCATGAGATCTTTTCTTCAAAGGATACGGATTATATCGATGAATACAAGCGCTTAAACTTCCTTCCCGG
>JAGDCQ010000128.1 GCA_017958465.1 Lachnospiraceae bacterium | reverse complement strand
GTCCACCTTGATGAAGATCTTCCTGTCTACCGCAAGGATTGAAAGCAATACTATCGCTATGGCGATATACCAGAACCTTGTCCTTGTGACGATGACACCGATGACAAGGAGGAAAAGCGCGTAATAAACGGCTTTTTTAAGGGTAAAGCTCCCCTCCTTCTTTACAAGCTCGGGGTCCACCTCCAGGTGCTTTACCTCGCTCTTCCTGTAGATCACAAGGATAAAGACGACTATAAGGGCCGCTGACATCACGCAGAGCGGTGCCATATGGAGCATAAAGTGCCATACGCTCACCCCTGCTTTCCCGTAAAGGAAGAGGTTTTGCGGGCTTCCAAAAGGCATAAGGAGCGAGCCCCTTATCGCCGCGATGTTTTGCATGGTAATGATTGGCAGGATGTATTTTTCAAGGCCTGCGCCGCGGAATATCATGATCGTGAGAGGTACAAAGATGATAAGGGAAACGTCGTTTGTCACGAACATAGAGGAAAAGAACACCCCAAACACCAGAAAGAGCGAAAGGGTGACCGGCGTCTTAAAGTGCGAAGACAGCCTTACCAGCGGGGAAAGCAGTTTTTCCTGCTTAAAGCCCTCCAGTACGCAGAGCATCATAAGGAGGGTGCCAAGCGTCCGCCAGTCTATGTCCTTCAGCAGCGCCTTTGTGGGAGGCGTGATAATAAGAGCCAACGCTGCCGCAACAAGCGACAGCGTCAGCATCATCTCTTTTTTGAAAAAAGCAGCTATTTTTTTCATGTAAAACTCCGTACCGCGGGCTTAGCCGCAGCAAAAACCTTTTTATCCGTGTCAGTCAAGGACTGTGATCCTGCCGTCTACCTTCGCATCAAGCCCGTCATTTGTTGAGAAATACTCCATGATCAGGTTCTGCTCGGAGGTTGCCACCACCCTTGGTTTCATGTTTTTCGACACTTCTTCAACGGGAACGCCGAAGAAATCCGTAAAGTTCTTGAAGTGGTAGTCCTGCACACCTATCTTTATCCGCATATCGTCTGTCACTTCTTCCCCTTTGAAAGTCAGGCTCTCTAAGGTATGGGTGGACTTTCTGTAGGTGATGCGCAGGTTTTTCGAAACCTGATAGAACTCCGTCTCCCCCACCCACGCGTCATCACGCATAAGGTGCATGACTATGCGGCGCAGCTGTTCTCCGGTAACCTCCAGCATATGTATGGCACCGTCGAAGGGCGTGTTTTCCACAAGATCCTGATATTCGATCACCGGGCCCACTTCTTTTTTGCGGATACTGCCGGAGCCCATGAACATCACGTCGTAGCTGGCCTCGTCGGCAAGGGCGTCGGCGTAGAGGTTGCCCATCTCTGTTTCCTGCTCCCTTGCAGGGTGTGTGAGCCTCCGCGCCCATCGTGTGATGACCCTCTTGTATTTTGTATCGGTCTGGGTCTTGTAGCTGTCCAAAAGTTCAGACATGATGGAGTCTTCCGGCGCAGTCTCGGGATTGATGGGAACGCAGCTCCATTTGAAGCTTTCAACACCGCCGTTATCGCCCTTAAGCTCTATCTCTGCCTTTCCGATCACTCCTGTGCCGGTTCCGGCCTGGACGATGGGGATCCCGTTCACCACAGTGGGTTCCTCCATAAAGGTGTGGGAATGCCCGCCGATGATCATATTTACGCCCCAGTCGGGGTTCAGCATCTTGGCAAGTTTGATGTCGTTTTCGTAGCCGATGTGCGTAAGGAGGACTGTGTAGTCCGTACGTGTGGTCCTGTAGTTATCGCAGATGATACCTACTTCCCTCACCGCATCCTCAAGGCCTATGAAGGTTCCGATGATCCTCTCGGACTTGGTGGAGGCCAGCACTTCCTCGGTCAAGATCCCGATGAACATGACCTTTATCCCGCCTACATCGATATTTATGTAGGGCATGAACACCCTGGAGTTGTTTATGGTGATGAAGAGGTTTGCGTTTACGATGGGGAATTTTGCGCATTTTTCAAGGAAAAGCAGGTGCGCAAAGCCATAGTCCACCTCATGGTTTCCGATGGTGACCACGTCCGGCCTGAGGTTGTTCATCAGGTCTATAGTGGAAAGGCCGCAGAATTCGGAGTCTATGACGGATCCCCTGAACATGTCTCCGGCTATGGCATAGATCACGTTTTCCTCTTCCCTGCGTGTTTTTTCAACGTAGCCCGCAAGGCGGCTCAGTCCGCCGCTTTCCACCCCGTCTTTTTCCTTCGGGAAGAAGTCGCCGTGAAGATCGTTCGAGTGTAAAATAGTCAGTTTTCTGGATTTTGCCTTACCCATTACCATCCTCCGTTTTGCTGTGCAGATTTAAGTTTTATAAGCTCGTCGTATTGAGAATACATCCTCTGCACGCCATTTTCAAGTATATAATAATGTCTCACGTAGGGGACAAGAAGCACGAGAACAGCCACCGCCAGCACTACAGCCGCGATATTTCCAGTCACCAGTGCCATGAACAGCGCAAGCATCTCGAGAATAGCGAAAAGCGCCGTGACAATAAGGTGGATCAGCCTCTCGTGGGCGAAAAAACCTATCTGCGTGAGGTGTTCCTGTATTGTTTCCTCCATATCCGGAGCAGCCTCTTTGCTCTTTATGGCGGCGAGCAGGGCGTCAACCCGTGCAAGATACGACTTTATACGTTTTTCCATAGCTTTTTCAATACTTTCTGTAAGGGTCCTTTTGGGATGAGTATGCAACTGAAAGGCCTATCCCCGCAATTAAATACGCAAGATTAATGAATATTCCCGACGCCGTGGACAGAAGTGTAAACTTGTAGCCTCCTCCCATCCCATAAAAAAGAACGTTAAAGTTTCCAAAAGAAGAAAGGATCAGAATACCAAAGCAGACAGTTCCGGCAATGGCAAGCCCTCTCTTCATATCATTCTTAAGAAAAATGGCAAGAACAATAAGCACGATCCCGACGTAAAACAGCACACCAACGGACCGTAAAATAAGATAACGCAAGGTGGTCCCCCCAATAGAGCTCAGCCTGATCAAGGTTATGACACTCTGAATGAGACGCAAGGAAGCATCAGCTATCGAGGCAATGCCAAGTACCACCGGTGCTTTCCCAAGCAGCGCAAATCCCGCCACAACAGCCGCCACCAGCAGGACATTGAGAATGGTCAAAATGGTCTCCCTTGTTCCCCCTCCGATAAAGATGACCGCGCCACCCGGGTATATGATCCCAAAGACGATCAGGTAGTAAACGATGAGCAAAACCAGCCCAAATGCCGCAGTTGCTGCGGCAGAAACGCAAAAACCCGTTCCAACCCGCTGTTTTGCCGGTGCTGTCATATGGCCGCAATTTGGGCAGATATTGTTGTTAACAGGCAGCTCACTGCCGCATTCTGTACAGTACATTTAAACTCCTTCCGACAGGCAGGCTTCTCCCTGCCGGTCTCAAACATCAAAAAAGGTGCCGGTCTGCCGGCACCTTCGAGAAATTGTTAATTACTTTAAGAAACCGAGATTTCTTATGATAGCGGGCTCAACAGCCTTGCCGCCGAAGATCTGGAATACGGTTATGATCTTCAGGACAAATACAATAAGTGCGCCGATACCTGCAGCGATAGGAACAAGGATCGTCCAGACAAGAGCAACCGCGCAGATACCAAGAAGCGAGTTAACTACGGTATACTTGATAGCCTGACGGAGATGGAACTGAACATAAGGTGAATCCTTGCTGATAAGCGCTGTAACCAGGATGCCTACGATACCAAGAAGGTAAGGAAGCAGTGCGTAGCACTTGTTGTTAGAAACATCTTCTGCATCGAATTCAGCAGTATGATCGAACTGGTCAACTGCTGCTGCGCCGCCGTTAAGAGCAGCACCACACTTAGGACAGAAAGGAGTTCCTTCCTCAACCTGAGCACCACATTTAGGACAAAAAGCCATGATAAAATCCCTCCCAAAAAATAAGATTTATTTGTAACTAGACTAATATTAGCATTATTCAAAGGGTATGTAAACACTTTTTTCGAAAAAGAATTGCGGGAGCGCGGGTTCAGCCTTCGCCCCGGTGCCTTGGCCCCCGGTCCCGGTTCAGCCTTCCATCTCTTCTGTCAGCCTGCACATTTCGTCGATGAGGGAACCAATATATTCGATGGTCTCTACAAGCGGGCCGTCCGTCGAAATGTCGACACCCGCCATCTTAGCAAACTCAAGAGGTGTAACGGTGCTGCCGGCTGCAAGGGCTTTCTTCCAGTCGTTTACCGCGGTTTCGCCCTCTGTAAGGATCCTCTTGCTCATCTTTGTAGCGATGGTAAGACCTGCGGAATAGGTATAGGAGTACAGGCCCATATAATAGTGAGGCTGGCGCATCCAGGTAAGCTCGGCACCTTCCGTGAGCTCCACTGTATCTCCCCAGAATTTCGTGAGCACATCCTTGTAGATATCGGACAAAGTCTCTGCCTGCACGCTTTCGCCGGCATCTATTATCTTGTATACTTCGCGCTGATAAGCGGCTTCAAGGAGGTGTGTCACAAAGTTGTGATAATAGGTCTTCCCAACTGTACAGCTGAGCACCCAGCGCTTAAACCGCGGATCGTTGCTGGTTTTCTCCAGGTATCCTGTGAGCAGCAGCTCGTTCATTGTACTCGGGGACTCCACAAAATACTGTCCAACCTGTGTGTCAAAGTAGCCCTTCGCATTGTTGCAGAGCCTGAAATGTCCGGCATGTCCCAGCTCATGAGCCAGTGTGAAAACGTCGGCCATCCTGTTCTGCCAGGAGAGGAGGATAAAGGATGCAGGCACGCCGTAAGGGCTTGCGCAGAAGCCGCCTGTGCTCTTTCCGTCATTTGTCGCGAAATCTATCCAGCGGTTTTTGAAGGCTTCGTGAACCATCTCAACATACTCTTCGCCCATGACCGCAAGGCCGTCCGCAACGTATTTCTCAGCCTCTTCGATGCTGACTCTGGGATCATATTCGGGATCCACGGAGAGCTTGAGGTCCGCATAAGTCATCTTATCGAGTTTGTGGACCTTTTTGATCAGGTTGGCGTACTTCCGCATATGCGGCGCGAGCTTCTCCATGATCACATCTATCTGCCTGTCGTAAAGATCCTTTGTGACCTTTTCGGAAAAGAGAAGGTAGTCGAAAACATCCTTGTAACCGCGCAGATCAGCCATTTTCTTGTCTCTTGTCACATATGCGTTGTAGGCTGTTGCGGTTACGTTCTCGTACTGCTTTATCTTGTCCGAGAAATTACGGAAGGCTGCCCTTCTTACATCTGTATCGCACTCATACTCATATTCGTCCTCGAAAAGGGAGTAGCCGAGGGGGTAGGACTTTCCGTTTACCGTGAAATCGTCGAAACGCATGTCGGACAGCTTCGCCTGGAGATAGACATCGTAAGGCGTATGCATAAAATCGCTGAGGGCGGTCAGGACCTCCTCAGTTTCAGCGGACAAAAGGTGGGGCTTGCTCCTCAGAAGATCCTTGATGTAGTTGGCAACCGTGCCGCCTGTAGCCACAGCCTCCTCGAGCACGGCATCATCCGCTGTTACCACTTCCGTATCAATAAAGCTTGTTCTCGTGAACGCATCTGTCAGGATGCTGTCTGCCTTGTTCGATTTGCGACAGCTTCGGAATCTGTAAAGTCCGTCTCCAT
>JAGDCQ010000127.1 GCA_017958465.1 Lachnospiraceae bacterium | reverse complement strand
ATACTGCAAGGAACCCGACGGTATCCTGCCTGTCATGGTGCAGGCCTTCAAGCAGATGGGATTCTGTGTCACGGCGGAAGGTGTCGAGGACGCCAACATGGTGGAACTTATGAAGAACATCGGCTGCGATTTCCTACAGGGTTACCACTACTCCAAGCCTTTGCCGGAAAATGAATTCTCCGAGAAATATACTTCAGCTTAATATCGCGTATTTACGCAATATTAAACGGTCTTAAATTAAAAAGAGGCGTCGGACAATTTCCCCACGCCTCTTTTGTCATGTTTTCATTATTTTTTTAGGTATTCGCCCCACCTTTGTTTCACTGACTCATCATCCTCATCAAAAACTACACCAAGTCCAAAAATATAAACATATTTGGAACCGCCCGGATACCAGTACTGAATAACATGCCCGTCACCGGCCAGATTCAGATACTCGCCTTTACGTTCATCAATAAAGTACAGCCTGTAATCTACACCACTGCCCCAGAGTATATCAGGGTTCCCGGCAATCTCGTTAAAACGTGAAGTAATAAAGCCGTCTTCAGGAGTCGGACCTGCCTCATTAAGTATTTTCAAAACCTGATCCATTGTCAGGGAAGGCATACCTTCCGGAATCTCGCCTGCAAGACCAGACATCTTTTTAATCTGAAGTGCTCCGTTAAGGTGGGTACCGTTTATCTCAATATCATTTTCATTCGAAAGCCGGATGTATTCCTCTTGCTTTTTCTGATCCTTGATACTCTCGACAACAGGATCCTTGTAAACAGGCTGTTTTTCTTCATCTTTGCCCGATTTCATTGCATATACCGAAATCATTGCACCGCTTACAATCGCCAACACAGCTGCTGCAATAATGATCATTTTTTTCATGGCCTTGTCTCATTTCATATGTACCAAATAACTGCAGGCAAATTGGTATTTGCGTTTACTTGGACTCTTTTGAATCCTTGTTTTCCTTTGCTGCACCGCCGTTAGCCTTTTCAACCTCAACAACAGCAGTCTTTTTCATAGGGATGCGGCAGTTCTTGTTGTTACCGAACTCAACGATGATAACTTCGTCCATAACATCGATGATAACACCGTAGAAGCCGCTTGTGGTAAGGACACTGTCTCCTACCTCAAGAGATGCTACAAGAGCGTCCATCTGCTTCTGCTGCTTGCGCTGGGGACGGATGAGCATGAAATAAAACATGGCTCCGAGAACGACGATCCAAACCACAAGCATGATTATCTGCTGGGGGCCGCCCGTTGCGGCTGCTGCCGCGTCTAAAAATGATCTGATCATAACTGTTACTCCTTTTCTGTACTAAACCCTTCAAGTTTTGCTTTTTTATAAGATGCAAAGCACCCGTTGTCGAGCGCATTGCGTATCTCCGTCATCATATTGTTGTAGAAGTAAAGATTGTGAAGCACCATTAGGCGCATCCCAAGCATTTCTCCTGCCTTCAAAAGATGTCTTATATATGCCCTGCTGTAGTTCCTGCAGGCCGGACACCCGCACCCTTCCTGTATGGGACGGTCGTCCGTTTCATATTTAGCATTGAGAAGGTTTATTTTTCCGTGATCTGTGTAGGCATGTCCATGCCTGCCGTTTCTGGTTGGGTAAACGCAGTCGAAGAAATCCACTCCGCGTTCCACCGCCTCAAGGATATTTGCGGGAGTTCCAACACCCATAAGGTAAACCGGTTTATCCTTCGGAAGGAACGGCACAACCTCGTCCAGGACCCTGTACATTTCCTCGTGGGATTCTCCCACGGCCAGACCGCCGACGGCATAACCGTCAAGGTCCATATCCGTGATGCGTTTTGCGTGCTCTATCCTGACATCCGTGAGAGTTCCGCCCTGATTAATGCCAAACAAAAGCTGATGCTTGTTTATGGTATCCTCAAGTGAATTGAGCCTTACCATTTCCGCTTTGCAGCGCTCAAGCCAGCGTGTGGTGCGGGCTACCGAGTTTTCTATGTAGCTGCGTTCCGCAAGGCTTGGCGGGCACTCGTCAAAGGCCATTGCAATGGTTGATGCGAGATTCGACTGGATCTGCATGCTTTCCTCGGGGCCCATGAATATCAGACGTCCGTCCACATGCGAATGGAAAGTCACGCCCTCTTCTTTGATCTTTCTGAGGCCTGCCAGAGAAAACACCTGAAAGCCGCCGGAATCCGTAAGCACGGGCCTGTCCCAGTTCATGAACTTATGGATGCCGCCCATCTTTTTAACGACCTTATCGCCCGGCCTTACGTGAAGGTGGTAGGTATTAGAAAGCTCGATCTGCGTGCCTATCTCTTTGAGATCGAGAGTGGATACCGCTCCTTTTATGGCCGCACAGGTCCCCACATTCATAAACACAGGGGTCTGGACCGTTCCGTGAACAGTAGTGAACTCAGCTCTCTTTGCCCGTCCTTCAGTTTTCAGTAGTTTGTATTCCGCCATATCCTCACCTTTTTGGGAAAGGGAAAAGACCCATCCTTTTAAACAGCAAGAATATTATAATGGACAGTCATGAAAAAAGCAACCAAACCTTTTTAGATTTTTTTTACAAGCCGGTAAACGGCCCTGCCCGTAAAGAAGATAATGGCTCCGATCACTCCGCCGGCAAAATTGAGCACGATATCGTTCAGGTCGAAAGTGCGTCCAACGATGGGCTGAAGGAGCTCTATTGCTGTCGTGAAGGCAAGCGCCATGGCAATGGTCAGGAAAAAGCCCGCGTTCTTCTTGAATACAGGAAACAAAAGGCCAAAAGGCACAAGAAGCATCAGGTTTCCTATCCTCTCGGCGTTCATCCTCTTGTAAAAGTTCAGTTTGAAAACATAATGCCCGGAGAAGAAATACACAGGATTTCCGCTTTTATTATGATAGATCAGGAAATACCATATGCTCCCGAGGACCTCCTTAAACAGCACCAGCAGTACAACTCCCACCACATACCCTACAAACACGCTTGCAAAGATCTTGCGGGCAAGGTGAGTTTTCTTGTCTTTTCGATATTTGATCAGGCCGTAAAAAAGTCCTGCGAGGACGGCAAAGGGCAGCGCCTGCAGGAAGTAGCCCCGGTATGTATCAAAGAAAATATGTTGAAACGGCATAACAACCCCCCTAACAAACTATCCATGATTCTAACACATGTCTCCCCGTCAGTCAATCCACCAGCCACGGGCGCCTGCCACGGGGACCGCTTACCACGCCCGGCTGCCTGCATGCCCCGGAAGGCGACTGCCCGGTGGCCCTCGCCTTCCGGGTCCAAGACAACCAAAGAACCGTCCCCCGGGCAGGAGAAAAAGGGCGAAAATAAAATTAAAAAAATGTTGACAAACACAGGGACGTATAGTAAGATAATACCTCGGAAGTCGTTTTGACGCCGACCGATTAGGGGATTGGTCAAATGGCATGACAGGAGTCTCCAAAACTCTTAGCGGGAGTTCGATTCTCTCATCCCCTGCTGAAGGCCGTAAGTTTATCTTACGGCCTTTTTTGTTTGACTACGACCTGCGTTTATGATATTATGAAAAAGTAGGGATCTGCCTTGCGTATGGCAGTCCAAAACCAATAAACGGGAGGTTTTCCATGGACAAAAGTAAAGTACTTCTCTCACAGGCAGAAATCGATGCCCTCCTTAATTTCCTTACAGAAAAAAAGGTCAGCAGCTCCATTATGGACCAGGACAGCATAGACAAGCTGATCTCCTTCCTTCAGTCCGACGAAGGTTCGGGCTTCAGGTTCGATGCTATCCTCGAGGATACGTCCATTACGGATTCCTCCGTAATAATCCTTCCCGGCAACGAAAACATTAACGATCCCGAAGGCAACCGCCTTTCCTTTAAGGTTTCCGAGTCCGACACACTTGAGATATTCTGCACTGTGGCTTCCGGCGCTGTTTACGCGATCTCTCCGGATACAGTTCAAAAAGT
>JAGDCQ010000126.1 GCA_017958465.1 Lachnospiraceae bacterium | reverse complement strand
GGTAAGCATATAGTCATCAACTTCTCGATTACCACCCTTACCGATCTTTATCATTTTGCTGACGTCAGCAAAATGATCTGATACGGCTATCCCATTGTTTTCACATGAGATTTTTGCTTTTACTATAGTTTTCTCAAAGTTCCTCCACTGAACATAATCAAGAAGTTCCATTAACTCACGAGCATACCAAAACTCTACATCATTTTGTTCATGTCTGATATCATCAAATCTTTTCTTATAATCTGCTATGATTTTCTTTTCCATACGAATCCCCCTATAGTTCAGGTTTTTCTATTACACGAACCTGTATAAGCGGTTCCGTTCCACCCTGATATGGTTCTGACGCTCTCACATCATAAAGATTCTTGTCAATATTGTCTGAAATATTATATTGAAGATGTCTGAGAACGTGCCAGATATCAATAAGGTTCTGACAAGTGTCGCTTTTATATGAATCATGGAACATTACGTTCAGCGCAACTCTCAGTTTCTCCGTCATTTCATCTCTATCTTTGATCCATTCATGAAATCTCCTGTCATTCTCAGGATCCTTTTTGTCATAGAAAAACCTGTCTTCAGCAATAATGTCAGCAACCAGATCCGGTTGATTCATTAGAATTCGACCATATACTTCTGTGGACAAAATCAGCAAGTTTAGCTGTTCCTCAGTCATCTCTACTTCCAATTTCATAATCCAACACCTTCCTTGACATTCATAGTTTGGATATTTATAATATTACCAATGGTAATATTATATTGTTACCATTGGTAATTGTCAAGGAGATGTTATTATGGACCATATAATCAATACTCTTATTCCTGAACGCCTCAAATCTGCAAGAGAAAATCTTAATCTTTCCAAAGCAGAAGCAGCACGCAAGATTGGATTAACGGCTGCATCCTATGTCAGATATGAAGCAGGTGACCGCAGTCCTTCTCCACAGGTTATAATATCAATAGCAGAAAAGCTGGAAACATCGGTTGCCTATTTATCCGGAGAAACTGATGATATTTCCTCTGATGTAGTAAGCATTTATAAGAATAGTAATCCTATATTATTTGACCTGATAAAGAGTATGCAGAGCGCAGATGATGCAACTTTGCAACGCCTACTCAGCTATTACCGCAAGCTGACAAAAAACGATTAGTTCGTACTATCATTTTTCTTATCTACCTCGGTGTCCTTAATCCGATAATAGTCTTCCATATCAAGCGTAAAGCTAATATGCTCTTTCGTATTTCGAAGACGTTCGAGCAAACAACAGGTCTCAACATGCGTTGTCTGGCAGAAGGCGTCAACGGGGCGAACCTGTCTGATGGAATACTTCCCGGCGCAGAGGAGCTTCAGGTCTCTTGCAAGAGTCGCGGGATCACAGGAAACATAGATGATCTTCTCGGGACATACGTCCAGCAGAGTGTTGAGAAGCGCAGCATCACAGCCCTTTCTTGGAGGGTCGATGACGGCTACATCTGCAGTCTTCCCCTTCTCCCTCACAAGGACAGGCAGGACTTCCTCTGCGGCACCACAGTAATACTCTACGTTCCCGACGCCGTTTGCCTTTGCGTTCCTCTTAGCGTCCTCGATAGCCTCAGGGACGATCTCTATCCCCACAAGCTCCTTAACGGAATCAGAAAGATAAAGCCCTATGGTCCCTGCCCCACAGTAGATATCCCATAAAGTCTCATGGCCCGTCAACCCAGCCATATCTCGGACTGTGTCGTAAATCTTTCTGGTCTGGACGGGATTAACCTGGTAAAAGCTTAAGGGTGAGATGCAGTAGGAAACCTCTCCGAGCTTGTCGGTGATGTATTCTTTTCCCCAAAGGGTCACAACCTTGTTTCCAAGGATAACGTTAGTCTTTTCGGTATTTATATTAATAGCAAATGTAGTTAATTTATGATTTAACTTTTCGCAGGCAGTCGAAGCAGCGTCCTTAAACTCCTCCCAGAACGGCAGTTTATTGCCGTTGATAACAGGACAAACGCACACTTCCCCTGTCTCAAACCCAGTTCTGATAAGGATATGCCGAAGTAAACCCTTCCCCGCCTCTTCATCATAGACAGAGATCTTTTTTTCATTCACAAAGCCCCTGAAAACCTTAAGGATCTCGTTTATGACAGGCGCCTGGATATAGCAGCTTTCCGTATCTATGACTGCGTGGGTGTGGCCGGCGTAAAACCCGATCTTTACAGGATCGCCACCCTTAACGGGAAACTGGGCCTTGTTCCTGTAATACAGAGGCTGCTCCATCCCAAGTGTGGGCAGGACCTCTATCCCCTCAAAGCCGCCTATCCTTTCAAGGCATCCGAGAACCTTGTTCCTCTTCCATTCAAGCTGCGCCTTGTAGTCAAGATGCTGGAGGGTACAGCCTCCGCATTTATCGGCGATGGGACAGACGGGCGTCACCCTGTCCTTTGAACTGACAGTGAGTGTATCAAGCTTTGCATACCCATAACTGTTTTTCCACTTTAGGACAGTGCACTCTGCTTCTTCCCCGGGAAGTGCTCCCTTTACAAAAAAGGTCGCACCATCCCCGGTACGACCTATGCCTTCGCCATCTGATCCTATATCATTAAATCGTAATTTAATTTTCTGGTTCTTGCTGTATTTCATATTCTCAGACCTTGGTCCTTCTGATATTGGATTCAAAGCTCCTCTGGTATCCCAGCCATTCCAGCTGGGTGTTTGCGGAATTGGCTTTGAAAAGTTCCTTTAAGGTCTCCATCTTTGCATCCAGATCATCCGCAAAGTTAAGCGCAAAGGCTTCTGCTATGGCAGGGGTTTTGGGAGATCCAAACTCCAGCTTCCCGTGATGTGCCAGAATGCAGTGACACAACTCGTCGAAAAGGAGTTTCGGGAAGTCCGGGATCGCAGGGAGTTTTTCGTTCAACATTGTAACACCCATCACAATGTGTCCCAGCAGGTTTCCTTCATCGCTATAGTCGTTTGAAGGGAAAGAAGTGAGCTCTCTTGTCTTCCCTATGTCATGGAACAGTGCGGCAGTAATTATTAAATCGTAATTTAACTGTTTGTACTTTTCCGCAAAGAACTTGCAGTTCTGGGTTACGCTCAGTGTGTGCTCCAGGAGCCCTCCCACAAAGGCATGATGCATGGTCTTTGCTGCGGAGCTCTTTCTGAATTTCGAGATAAACTCCTTGTCCTTCACGAAGAATTCCTCGAGAAGAGCCTTAAGATGGGGCTCTGTGACACTGTTTACGTAGGCGAGCAGCGTTTTGTACATATCGTCGATGTTGTACTCGCTGGCAGGGACGTAATCCACCTCCAGATACTCGCCTTCCTCGGCTTTCCTTACGTTTGCGATCTTAAGCTGGAGGGCGTTGTTGTAGGTTATGACCTTTCCAACCACCCTTACAAACATCCCGGGCGTAACATCGCCTACGCTGCCGTTAATATCCCAGACCTTGCCGTCCACTTCTCCTGTCCTGTCGAACAGCTTGATGTCCAGGTAATCCCCGCCGTTTTTCTTTTCACGTATGATAGCGGACTTGCAAAGATAAACACCGTTTATATCGTCGCCGTCCTGAAAAGTATTGATGAATCTCACTCTTGTTCTCCTTCTTGATCCAGGTTTTCCTTAAGGAACCTGACAAAATCCGCTTCTGCCTCCCTGAGGGGACAGTCATTTTTGTAATACAGATCGTAATCGTAATCCTCTACGCAATCGTCCGAGGAGTTGCCCCAGTTCTGGGAATAGCTCTTTCTCGTCACGAGGAGCGCCTTGCATTTGCCGGGGAGCGCAGCCTTCAGCTTATCGATCTCTTTGGGCTCCCGGATATGCACAAACAGGATATCCTCGTCGGTTTTCAGAAAATCTTCGTACTGGTCGCACACGTAATGCGTCGGAAGCTCATTATATTCCGTAAAGACACGCTTCAGGTCGGAAAGCATCTTTCTGGCCTTTGCGTCCTTTTCGCCCTTCCAGCCGCCGGCCCTTGCTATCTCCTTGATAGGGGTAACGGAGGAGATATTGCGCGTTTTGAAATGCCTCGATGCAAAATCGCAAAGAGTATCCTTCCCTACTCCGCCTTTCCCGTTTATTACGATCAAAATCTTGTTCATGTCAAACCTCAACCGGCAAAAACCTGCCTCTTCCTTACTCCATTTTCTTTTTCTGATACGGTATCTCGAATGCCACAAGATACAGCCCCACAAGCACAACCGCAGTCCCTATGCCTCCGCCGATTATCATCCTGCGGCGGAAACCACTGATCTTATCGTGGTTTTTCTGCTGTTCCGTGGGCGTTGGCGTCGGCGCATCCGTGGCAACAGGCTCAGGCGTAGGCGTTGCTATCCCCAGTTTCTCGTACTGTTCCAGCAGTGCCGCATGCTCCGGCGTGAAAACATCATCGATCCTGAAAAGGAATGCGGGCCAGCGCTCGTCTATCACCTCTGTGTTCAGGGGATACCCTTCGTTGTAGTAGATGATATCCGCAGAACCCACAAAGATCCCGCCGTATTCGTATGTGATGGTCCCTACCCTGTTATTTCCGTGGTAATACTCCTTCAGCCCGTCAAAGGAAACCTTTCTTGTGATATCCGAGAAGGGCACGCCCTTCGGGACCACAACCACATTGCTGCCCTCAAAGGTCACAATGGGATCGGGGCTGCCAACGTTGAAACGGGAAGCCGAATCAAAGAGCGATGCAAAGGTGGCGTTGGCGCCAAGCTCGTTCTCCTCGATATTGTAGGCCTTATAATTCTCGAAACACCAGTTGCAGAGCTGTTTTGTCTCAGCATAAAGAGTGTCGCTCGAACCTGCTCCCAGGATAACGCAGATGACGTTCATCCCGTCTTTTCCGGCATATGTAACGCCTGTGTAGCCCGCAGCCGAGCTGTATCCAACCTTTCCCGCAACAGCGGGCTCATATTTTATATCACCTTTTACAAAAAGGTGCCTGTTTGCTATTGGCCTTGCTTCCTTAAGGTTGGTTGCGGGGATCGTATACCGCGCAGTCCCTGTGATCCTTAAGAAATCCGCGTTTTTATAGGCTTCTCTTGCAAAAAGCGCCATATCCGCGGCGCAGGTGTAATGCTCCGGATCGTCGGCGCCTTCAGGGCTCGTAAAGTGGGTATTTACGGCTCCAAGCTCTCCTGCACGCCTGTTCATCAGCTCCACAAAGGAATCCCTGTCCCCGGAGACCATCTCTGAAAGCCCGTAGGCAACCTCGTTTCCGGACGCCAGAAGTACCGCATACAACGCGGATTCCACCGTGACAGACTCTTTTCTCACGAGCCCCACACGGCTGCCCTTTGTGGAGGTTTCGGCCTTGGTGCTCATGGTCATTATGTCATTCAGTGAAAAGCGCTCAAGCACTATGAGCGAGGTCATTATCTGGGAGATGTTCGCAGGCTGGTAGGCAGTATAGGCGTCGCTCTTGTACAGCACAACTCCTGTGTCGGCTTCTATAACCATGGCCGCTTTTGATGTGATCACCGGCCCTACAGGCCAAAGTGCCTCATCCGCCCGCACTCCGGTCACAGCCGGCCTGCCGGCGGCCACTCCCACAGCTACGAACAAGGCTGCGAGAAAAGCCAAAAACCTCGATTGTTCCTTACTCCAAACCAAAATATGCCGCGATCCCCTTTGCGTCTGCCTCCGCAAGCGCACGGATCGCATCCTCCGTGGCAAAATATTTACTGTCCGAAGCACTGTCTATAAAGCAGTGCTCGACAATTATCCCGACAAGGTCCTCGTTTGCAGCATTCCTGCAGATCTGGTAGTACTCAAGAGGGTTCCCCTTGTCGTCAAAATGATCGCCGCTGTAGCGTATGTAAAGGCCTTTTCTGACGCCGTTTGACATAGCACGGCTCTTTATCCCCAAAGCCTCAAGACGCTCAAGGATCAGGGATCCAAGGCGGTTGGCGTTGTCTTTCACATTGTCCCTGTGCTGCGTGCAGATCAGACAGCCCGAGGCGTTCCCGGAGCCCGAGGCATTAAGATGCAGGCTCACCAGGACATCGGCGTTCTTTGCCTTTGCAAAAAGGATACGCTCCAAAAGGTCCGTAGGAAGATCGTTGGAAAAAGTCTTGTCCTCGGTCCTTGTCATGTATACCTCTATCTGAGGGTAATGCTCCCGGATATACTCCATGCAGTAATGACCGATCTTAAGATTGATGGCCGCCTCCACGTAGTTTCCGGAAACGGCACCGGTCCAGATGCCGCCGTGGCCCGGATCCAGCACTACCACGATCTTTCCGTCATTGGCAGGGTCCACTGCCTCGGGAGTGGGTGTAACCGTAGGTGTAGGGGTTGAAGTAGGGATGGGCGTCTCTGTGGGTGCTTCCGTGGGAACAGGCGTAGCCGTAGTATCCTCCGGCTTTGTAGGTGCCGGAGTATCGGTGCCCGCCCCTGCGGGCGTTCCTGAGACATCTTTACCGGGCACAGGCGTTCCTCCGTTTCCCGCCATGGTAGGCGCTAAAATGATCCCCGTAGGCTTGTAGCCGCACCCTGCGGCCGCAACCGCCATCAAAACCACTAATATAGCTATTATACGTTTCATTTTCTTTCACATTCCTCAAAAAATTCGGCAACCGACCTCTCGTAAAGGTCAAGGTCCACAGTCCAGGAAAGGGCATGCCCCGCCCCCTCGAAAAGCACAAGTTTCTTCTTAGAAACGCACTTCTCGTAGTTTGCCACACCCATGTAAGTCGGCACAAAATCATCGTTTGCACCGTGGATGAACAGCATGGGATAGCGTTCCCTGGTCATTATGTCGAGGGTCGAAACCTCACCCATTTCGAAGCCTGCCGTAAGCTCGCAGATAAGGTCCGCAATATTCAGCACCGGGAAAGTCGGAAGTTTGAAATTCTTTTTCATGATATACGCGAACTCGTCCCATGCAGAAGTAAAGCCGCAGTCCGCGATCACACCCGCCACATTGCCGGGAAGCTTGATATCACTTGCCATAACTACCGTAGCGCAGCCCATTGAAACACCGTGCAGGTAGATAGGGAGATGTTCGGGTACAAGGGAGCTGTTGATGAGCTCTGCCCATCCCGCTATATCGAACCTCTCCATAACGCCGTAGCACAGGTATTTCCCTTCGCTGGCGCCGTGAGAACGTTCCGTGATCATAAGGACGTTTGTGCGGTTCTCATGATAATAGCGGAGCATAGGCCCAAAATCCTTCAGGGCCGTTACCCTGAAGCCGTGGGCGCAGATCACCGTCCTTACGGCATTTTCTGCCGGAAGGAATTTGGCGTGGAGTTTCAGGCCGTCGTGGCTTATGATCCCCACATCCTTTGTAGCCTGGGTCTCAAGCCACTGTCTGGCTTCATCTATCATCCCAAGCTGCTTTTTCTGCATCTCGTTCAGCTGCTCTTCGCCGCCTTTGATACCTTTCCTTGTTATGGCCATCCTGTAAAGATAATAGGCCACAACGGTGCATAAAGCAAGAAAGACCACCAGCAGGACCATCACAACAGCAAAAAAGACTTTCATCGTATACCCCCTCTTATCAAGCCCTCTTCAAACCTGCCTTTAAGCCTCGTCCGGGCTCGCCGGCCTGCGTTCATACGTTACATATCTGTACGGGATCTCCCCGTCAAAGCAGGTGCATTCCACCTGTTCAAAGCCATATTTATCAAAGCGCGGGAAAAACGTGTCCCCGTCGACCTCTATGTCAACAAAGGTGATATACAGCCGGTCCGCATAAGGGAGCGCAGCCCTGTAGATCCCGGCGCCGCCGGCAACATAAACCTCATTGTGAAGCGGATCCGACACGCGCAGCGCCTCCTCGAAAGACCCCACCGTTACGCAGTTTTCGTCGTTCCAGGTGTAGGTGTTCGAGACAAGCACGGTTTTCCTGTTGGGAAGCGGGTGCCCGATCTCCGCAAAAGTCCGGCGCCCCATAATAACGGTATTACCGGTCGTAAGCTCCTTAAAGCGCTTCTGCTCCCCCGGTATCTTCCAGGGGATCCTTCCCCCGTTCCCTATACAGTAGTTTTTTGAAATCGCAACAATGATAGATAGCATCCGTTAATCCGTCACCGTCAGTGTCAGGTGACACTCCTCCGCGTAATCGTTGTTTATCTCAAGCGTATAGAGCATGTCCGCGCGAAGGAGGTGCTCCTCCTCCACAAACTCCAGGCTCCTTACGTTTGTGGCCACCGAAAGCTCGCCAAACCCGGTCTGATAAAAGCTGACGCTTGGGCTGCCGACCTCGAATATCATATTTGTGCTCACCGCGCCGTGTTTGATCACTTCCACACGGTCTTCGTTCATCTTCAGGATGCACTTCGTGTCAAGGACCGTCCCTTCGGCGTCCGAGCTCTCGTCGTAGAGCACGTAGTGTGTACCGTTCTTGAAATGGTATTCCCCCGGGTAGAAAACCTCGACGCCCTCAGGGACGCCGAAATTCCTGCCGAGGCCGGAAAGCTTCAAGAGCACGTTTTTCGATAGATTGGACGTTTTCTCTTTTCCCTTACTCATTTTTACTCCATTATCCCGGCACAGATGCATCGCCCGGGCCAAAGAAGTGCCCTATCAGGCGTTGTAGCTGCGCCTCCGCTCAAAGGCGGTGTCGATCAGTTTGTCCACAAGTTCCTTTTTGTCCAGGCCCTTTGCGCCCCAGAGCATAGGATACATGCTGATGGACGTAAAGCCCGGAAATGTATTGATCTCGTTGAAAACAACTTCGTTAGTTCCGTTTTCAAGGAAGAAATCCACCCTGGAAAGTCCAAAGCCGTCAAGCGCCCTGAAAATCCTGATGGCATCACTGCGGATCTCCTCGGCCTTGCCCTCGGGAAGCTCAGGTCCAATGACAGTGCGGGATTCCTCGTTGTTGTATTTAGCGTCAAAGTCGTAGAAATCTGCTGCGGCAAGGATCTCGCCAACACCCGAAGCCTCTTTGTCCTTCCCGCCCAGAACAGCGCATTCAAGCTCTCTTCCCGTGATGTTCTCCTCTACAAGGATCTTGCGGTCAAACTCCGAAGCTGTAAGGAGCCCTTCTCTCAGGGCCTTTTCGTCGTAGGCCTTCGTAACACCGCAGGAAGAACCTGCATTGGAGGGCTTCACAAAAACAGGATAGCTGAGTTCTTTCTCCACCTTTGCAACGCAGGCGTCAAGATCCGAAAGCTCGTCGTACAGCACGGGAACATACTTGGCCTGGCGGATCCCAAGGTGCTTTACGATCTGTTTTGTATAAAGCTTATCCATGGAAACTGCGGATGCAAGCACGCCGCACCCGACGTAAGGGATCCCGGCCAGCTCGAAGAGCCCCTGGATAGTCCCGTCCTCGCCGTAAAGGCCGTGGAGCGCCGGAATTGCAACGTCCACCTTGCGGTACTGCGCTTTGCCGTTCTCTATTATAAGGACTGCGCCCTTTGTCTGCTCGGGGCTTACGATAGCTGTGATCCCGCTGTCTTCCCAGGAGCCGTCCTTTATGGAAGCCACATCTTTTACAAGCTTCCAGGCTCCGTGCTTTGTGATCCCTATCAGGATCGTGTCGTATTTGTCGCTGTTGATATTTTCGATAACTGTAGCTGCAGAAATGCAGGAAATATCATGTTCCGATGATTGTCCGCCAAAAATGACGGCAACTGTTTTCTTATCCATAGTTCTACCCCCGCCGCCTTTTTGGCGGCAAAAAATAATGCAAAAAGCGTTGCTTTTTCCTAACAAATTAATATACCATACTGCCCCCGTATCGTCAAGGAAACTAAGGACGCAAAACGAGAGCTGCAAAACTTACACGTACTTGAAAAACCTGGCGTGTTCCGTGCCTTTCCTGCCTACATAAGCGATGCCGTCGTACTTAAACTTTCCTGTACCACGGATAGATATCACGTCCCCGGGCTTGATCTTGTCGGCTCCGCTCTGGCACTGACGCCGGTTCACAAAGACCTTGGCCTGTTCGATAAGGGCGACAGCCGCGCCTCTTGAACACTTTGCAAGCTTTGCGACGGCAGCGTCCACACGCTCCGAAGCAAGCGGCTCCACCACTTCCTCAAATTCCGGAGCAGCGCCAACCGCCTCGCTTACCGGCAGTACTTCGCAGGTGACGGTCACACGGCCCACAGAAGTCAGGTTGTCCGCTATAAAAGGCGCGATCTCCGCAAGGCAGAAAACAAAGGCCTCCCCGTCCTTTACGGTGATGTCCCCAAGCCTGTCACGCTCGATCCCAAGGCCCATAAGGGAACCCAGGTAATCCCTGTGGGTAAGCTCGCCCTTGAATTTCATATTTGCGGCTCTAACCCTCACGGCTGCAACCGGATAAGCCTCTTTTTC
>JAGDCQ010000125.1 GCA_017958465.1 Lachnospiraceae bacterium | reverse complement strand
CCTTTAAGGAAGGGGATACGCTGACAGTCGATATCCCTATGGAACTTAGGGCCTTCGCTCTTCCCGACAACCCGGCCTCCATCGGTTTCAAATACGGGCCCCTGGTCTTAAGCGCAGGCCTTGGCTCAGAGGATATGGTGACCACCACCACAGGTGTGGATGTGACCATCCCCGCCGAAAAGCGTGTAGAAAGCGAAACCATTACTCTTCCGCGAAAAAAAACCGCGGAGGACCTTCTTTTAGACCCTGCGCAGTTTTTCGAAAGCAGCAAAACAAGTATTTCCTTTAAGTTAAAGGGCACAAGCCTTAAGTTTACGCCCCATTATCTCCGTCACCACGAGCGCTACGGCATATACTGGTATTTTGAACCGGCCCTCCGCGGTTGATTTTTGCGGAGCCGGGTGCTATTATAACTTTATTCCACTCAACGGAGTTACACTATGAACAAAAAAATAGAAGAAGCTCTATCCTACTTTTTCATAGCTCTCGGAGCTATGATGGCCAGCTTTTCCGTAGCCTGTATCCTCATCCCGAACGAAGCCATCGACTACGGCACCGCCGGCATCGCAATCATAATAAGCAAGCTGACGGGCGCCAACCTTTCAATCTGCGTGGCACTGGTCTTTATCCCCTTCCTGATAGCGGGAGCGGTGATCCTTGGCCGTACCTTCGGTATAAAGATGACCCTCGGCTCGGTCGTATATACGGTCGGCCTTGAGCTTTTTGAAAAGATCCACCTGGAGCTCAGCGTAGAGCACTTTATCGCCGTTGTTTTCGGCGGAGCGATACTTGGCGCGGGCCTGTCCCTCATCCTGAAAAACGGCGGCTGTATCGACGGCTCCGAGATCTTCGCCAACATCATCGTAAAAAGGATATCCGACAAGACCGGGAAAAACTTCAGTATGACCTATATCCTGATAGCGTTCAACGCCTGCGTTTACCTGGCTGTCTTCCTTCTTATAAACAAAAACGCAGCGCTCATGAGCCTCCTGGTGTACGTGGTGGCAACCTCCATCATAAACCACTTTACGGACCACTTTGAATCCATAAAGCAGGTCACCATCATAACAAAGCACCCGGACGACCTTATAAAGGCCATAAAGGAAGAGCTCAACAAGACCTGTACAATGATGGATTCCTACGGCGCCATAGCGGGCTCCAACAAGACCCTCATCTGCTACGTGAACTACTTCGAGCTTTCAAAGATGAAAGAGATAATCGCGCGGAACAAAGGGACCTTCAGCACTGTTTCCACCATAGACGAGATACTCCGGTAAGCTTCAGTATATTATGGACAAAAAGAGGATGCTTTCCATGATCACCACGCCTCCCACAAGGAAGCCCACCGCGGTGAGATGCTTTTTCTTTTCGTATTCAAGGGTGGCGATGAGCTCGCGGATAAAGGCGTTCACTGCGAAATAAGCCTTTGTCTTTGCCCCCACGCCATCTGCCTTTATCCCGTTCCTCGAGGCAATGAACCCTGAACGGAAAACATGATAACCTGTAGTTGCAAATGCAAGCTTTGCGTTTGCAACTTTTATTTTTTCAACGGAGAACTTGAAATTTTCATAGGTATTCCGGGACTTGTCCTCAACAAGGATCCGGTCTTTTGGTACTCCTGTGCTCTGCAGATAGTTGCTTATACACTCTGCCTCGGACACTACTTCGTCCTTTCCCTGTCCTCCCGAAGGCACAAAAATGATGTCCTTCCCCGTAGCCTGCTTTTGGCGCTCTGCAAAGCGCAGCGCCGCATCTGCCCTGCCTTTCAGCAGCGGAGTTGGGGTTCCGTCCTTACGCACCCTGCACCCGAGGATCAGGATATAGTCCTTGTCGAAAGCAGGAGTCCTGCGGGCCGCTGCTATGCCCATTATCACGGTCGCGGTAAGGATCATCACCAGATACGCGACCATGGCAAAGACTGTGTTTGTGACTATCATCTGCAGGTAGTTGCCAAGCCCCGACTCTTTGTGGACATCAATGAGCGTCTGGCGCTGCAGCCACTCGTCAAACAGAAAGGGAACAAGCAGGATCACAAGGAACAGCACGGAAACAAAGGTCCCAAGCAGGTTTTTCCGTGTCACGCCCTCATGGCGCATAAGGCTTATATTGCTTATGATGACGGGGATCGAAATGATAGCTGCCACAGGGATCGCAACAACGCTCACGCTGCTTGCCGTCACCATAAGGCTACGGATCGAGGCAAGAAGGCCTTTTACCGTAATGGTGTAAAAAACGTTGTTCAGGATGAACACCGATATAAAGATGCAGACACCGAGAAGTGTGATGTTGTGGTAGTTGTAATAGTCGGTCTTAAGGCCCTTCCTGAGCTTTTCGATAAAGGATCCCAGGAGTATCACCGCATAAACCGTAACAAGTAGCACAAGGACATTTCCGCCGGTGCAGTTGCCAAGCCTTGAGGACTCTGTGACAACCCCAAGCCTGTTCACATAGTAGATCTCGATGCTTGAGTACTCGTCCCAGTTGATCACAACTGTGGCCTTTCCGGGCGAAACCGCGGTCACGGTGAACTTTATGACCTTGTCTTCCATCCTCAGGTTTTCAATTTTTATAACTTCGTGGTCCTGTTCGATCTCGAAGTCCCGGATCTCCACATTATCCTTGCCGTACCTGTACAGTTCGGCATTGTAGGAGCCTCCGCGGAGAACGATATACACAAATGCGGCAAGCCCAAGGCCTACCGCTATAAGAAGTTTTTTCATAGTCATTTCACATAGCTGTAGAAGCGGTTTCCGTTAGTTTCAAACAGCTCCTTTGCAGCTTCCTTGGAGATTTTGACTGTGCGTTTCAATGCAGGATCGTAATACTCAACGTTTGAGGCGTCGTACCCTGTCACAAGCACCGTCCTTACACTGTCTATAACCGCGATCACGGGCTTTTTCTTATATACGAAATACAGCATCTGATCCACGGAAACCCCGGTCAGATCTATGCCCGGGACCTTAACGTATTGCTTTACGGAATCCGTTACATTGGTCGTTGTAAAGTCAATAAGTGTGGTATCAACGTCGTAGTCCAGGTACCTGAAAAGGATCCTAAGGCACGTTGCAAGCTGTGTCTCGCCTTCGTTTACCCCAAGCACCAGCCCGGTAACAGAGCTCCTTGCCGCCTTCACACCGCGCTCCCACACGATCCTTCCGCTGCCGTCCAGCACGGCACCTATTCCTTCGTCGCTGTCCGCAAGCGCGATGGCATCGGCTGCCGACGCAGTTCGTGTCACCACGCGCCCAAAGGAATACGTCCGGTAAAACTCGCTTATATCCTCGCCGGCTGTAATGTTCACGGTGGTATCGGAATTCAGCACCGTTATGGAAACTCCGGCAAAGGCAGGTGTTTCCTTCATGGTGATGTTGGATGGAAAGGCTATGTAATACTCGGTCTTTGCCGTGTTCGACGTTCTGTTTATAACGCTTACCGCGAGCGACGAATCCGAAAGCCTGTTGGATATACCGTCGGAATCGATCTTCACGTATCCTGTGCCGTCGGCGTTCTTCATCACCCTCTCGAGGATGATAACGCCATCCGCCCGCTTCACGCCGGTCACGTAGCGTCCGCTGTCCTCGTAGGTTTTAAGCACCTTTCGCTCGGCGTCCACAACTTCTATCTTGTACATGGGGACAATCTGGGATCCGTCCGGATTTCGCAGGATGTCCGCCTTCTTTGCGGTCCCCACAAGGGCGTTCCTGTCTATCTCCCCAAGCAGGCAGATGACCTCGTCGTCCTGCGTCTTCCACTCCTGCTTTTCACCGCTCTCAAGGTTCATCAGGGTAAGGCTGCGGGAGCGCGCATCATCCTGCTCCCCCTGCCACAGCACGCGCTTTGCACCGGAAAGGTAGGCAAAATGGCCTTCCGGAACCCCGGGTGCCACAGCCGTCACCTTCTTTGTGGTGATATTGTAGCTGTACAGCGTATCGTACATATACAGGTAAACGACTTTGTTTATGCTCTTGTAGAGGAAGTCGTTAAGCTCGTCCTTCAGCAGCTGGTATGTGGTGTTCACGGGGATATACGCCTGTTCCGTGAGCCTTGCGTTCTCGCGGTCGTATGTGTAGAACACTATCCCCACACGGCCCTCGTACTCGCCTCTTCTCATATAGCCGTAAACAACGAAATCCAGGTTGCCGTTGGCGTCCATATTGAGCACCTTAACGTTGTGGTCCAGCTGGGAAACGTCCGGATCCTTGATATCCTCCCTGAATGAGAAGATATTCACCACCGCATTCTGCGGCGAATCGTACATCAAAAGCTCGCCGTTGTGCACAAACGCCGTATACTTATAGTTGGGCGTGGTAAGGATCTGCATGTCGGTATCGTTGGTGATACCAAGCTTCAAGTCGCTGGAATAAAGGTAGGTGTTGGCCACATCATATATGGTCTCCGTCACGCGGTCGTAGGTGTAAAGGTAGGTCCTTAAGGTGGTGTACAGCAGACGGATAGTCTCCCGCACCCTCAGGTACTCAACGCCGCTGTCGCCGTTTATCTCCACAATGTAATTCAGCACTATGGAGGCGTATTCCTCGTAAAAATCCGTGATGGTCGGGGGAAGCTCCGCCACAACCTTCGGTGTAAGGTTGCCCCAGCTTGCCATGGTCCAGGTGCAGTCTATGTCAACATGGGCGAAGTTCGTCCTGTTGGAATTGCTCTTTGTCTCAAGGTTTTTCTCGATCTGCGCCTGGTTTTTCTTTTCGATGAGGGAATCCCTGAACCAGACGGCGTAGTCTATCTTCTCGGGCACGTAGCCCTTTTCATACAGCTTTACTCTCGTATAATAGTAAATGCGCCTGGAGTCGCTTGTTACAAGCGTTATCTTGACGCTGTACTCGGTACCTCTTGCAAGGTCCGCCTTAATATTCACCTTTGTGCTCTTGCAGTCCTCAAACTCCGTCTCGTTAAGGGAGTTGACTGTAACGGTCTCCAGAAGGGCACCTGTCGAAACGTCGAAAAGCTCGTATTTAAGCTTCTTTGCCACAAGCTTGTTCTCATATATCTTAAGGGTGAAGGTCTTGTCCGATGATATTGGCGTGATAGTCTCGCGGTTAAGCTCCCAGTCGAGATTTGATGTGTAGCCGATAAGCCTGTTTATCTCGCGGTCCTGGGTCACTATGGAGATATAGGGGATAGACGATTCCGCCATAGTCGTAACGTTCGTGACATTACGGAAATTGCGGATGGTGAGGTAATGCCCGCTGAAGTACCAGAGCGCGGCAAAGAAGACTCCCACTAGGAGCAGGAGCCTGATTATCAGAAATACCTTTGCGAATCTGTTTTTTTCTTTACGTGCCATCTTGAAAACTTCTCGATCTTTACTATACACAGCCTTATATCACAAACTGAGGAGTTTGTAAAGGGTAGGCTGCAACCCGTATTCGCAGACGAAAGCGCCGACGCGCTTTGAAGCCTCCGCGCAGTGTTTCTTATGCTTGCAGGAAGCGCAGGGCAAAACGCCGCTCTCACCATCCTCCCTGCCCTCAAAGCGGCCTTTTTTGCACTCTGTGCGCTTTACGGCGCGGATAAGGATGTTTTTCGGAGTGTGCTCCATATCAATAAACTCCAGCAGCTGCACCTTATAGCCGTTGGCCTCAAGGAGCTCT
>JAGDCQ010000124.1 GCA_017958465.1 Lachnospiraceae bacterium | reverse complement strand
TTGCCGAGGGGTTTTCCCCGTCGGCGCTGCGCATGGCTATAAGGGCAAAGATCACGCAGTTTACGCTCCGTTCGGCCGTCACCCTGCTGTTAAGCTGCCTTACGGCTCCGCTGCAGAGGTTCCTCGGGTTCTTGAACTGCTCGTTTGCCGGCAGGCCGGCATTTATGCGCTCAAAATCGCTGTATTTGATGATCGCTTCTCCGCGCAGGACAAGCTCTCCTTTGAAAGCTATCTTTTTGGGGAGGTTTTTGAAGGTGAGCGCGTTTGGCGTCACAACCTCGCCTATTTCCCCGTTTCCGCGGGTAACTGCCCTGAAAAGAGTCCCATCCCTGTAGGTAAGGACAACCGTAAGACCATCCATCTTCCAGGAAAGCACTCCTTCCCTGGCTCCAAGGAAGGATGCAAGAGCAGCCGGATCCTTTGTCTTGTCGAGGGAGAGCATGGGGCTTTCGTGGGTAAACTTCGGAAGAGCGCTTAAAACCTCGTAGCCTGCACGTTTTGTAGGGCTGTTTTCAAGCACCTTTCCCGTCTCTTTTTCAAGCTGCAGAAGCTCATCATAAAGGGCATCGTACTCGTAGTTACTTATTATTTCGCGGTTTTCCTGCTCGTACGCCCTTGCCGCCCTGTCGAGAAGGTCTGTAAGTTCGGCCTGTCTTTGTTCTTTTGTCAGGTTGCTGTTTATCTGATCCATTTTTATTCCCCTGTTTATCTTCAGTCCGGCCTGTGGCCACGCTCCTGGAGTCCTTTATGAGGCGCTTCAGCTCCTCAAGCTCCTCCGGCGTAACATTCCTAAAGCCGCCGCTTTTAAGCCTTCCAAGCCTTATATTCATGATCCTCACTCGGACAAGGCTTGTCACGCTGTAACCGAAATATTCGCACATCCTGCGGATCTGCCTGTTAAGCCCCTGCGTAAGGATGATCCTGAACTCGTTTTTTGAAAGCGCCTCGACAAAGCAGGGCCTCGTAACAGTGTCAAGGATGGGGACACCACCGGACATCCCCTTCACGAAATCGTCGGTTATCTGCCTGTTTACGGTAACTATATACTCTTTTTCATGGTTGTTGCCGGCTCTTAATATCTTGTTTACTATATCCCCGTCGTTGGTCAGCAGCAAAAGGCCTTCCGAGTCCTTGTCAAGCCTTCCTATGGGGAAGATGCGGCTTTTGTAGTTCAGAAAGTCGATGACGTTGTCCGGGTCCCGCCTGTCTGTTGTGCACACAACACCTCTTGGCTTGTTTAAGGCTATAAGGACAAGCTTTTCCTCGGGAGTGATATCTTTGCCGTCCACGGTCACGCGGCTTCCCTTTGCAACTTTTGTCCCGTTTTCCGCCCTTACTCCGTCCACAAACACGCGGCCTTTCTCCACAAGCTCGTCGGCCTCCCTGCGGGAGCAGATCCCGGCATCTGCAAGGTACTTGTTTATACGGACAAGGGCCTCATCGCCGTTATCAAAAAAACTCTTGCTTTTTCCTGCCATAGCCCCATCCTTTCAAGTACTTTTAGTAAGTTGATTTAGATGATTGTATCACTTAAAAACTCTCAAATCAACAAAAAGAAGGGAAAAAAACAGGCTGACAGCAAAATAAAAACAACTTTACAAAAGACTTAAAAATGATATAATGGGACTTGTCTTTATCGGAATGATTTGATAAAGCCCGCGTCTGTAGCGAAGTGGATATCGCAGCGGCTTCCGAAGCCGAAGGCCACAGGTTCGAATCCTGCCAGACGCGCTAAGCTCTGCTCCCGGTCTTTCGGGAGTTTTTTTGTTGCGGTGGCTGTAAATTAAATCGAAAATTAACTTGAATTCCCAGTAAAAATGTGGTAGAGTGTTTCCGGGATCGAGACGAACACGAGGTTTCATGAACAATACCAACATTCCAAGGGATTGCGGATTAGATACTTTCCTTAACGAACTCATCCGGGAGCTTTCCGGGCTTTTCGGAGAAGGCTACACGCTTACGCCAAGGCGCCAGCTGCGGAACAATTCAACCTATCTTACAGGTATCTCCGTAAAGAAGGATGGTTCCGACATCGCCCCTTCCGTCTATATCAACGAGCACTACAACAGCTTCAGGCAGGGTGCGTCATTACGTTCCATAGTTTACAACCTGTTTGAGACGCTAAAAAACGCGGCGGACAAGCCTGCCATCAATGTGGACACCATAAGCTTTGACCCTGAGGATATGCGGAACGACATCTTTTTCAAGCTGATCAACACCGAGCGGAACACAGAGCTTCTGAAAACTGTTCCCCACAGGGAGTTTCTTGACCTGTCCGTCATCTACTGCAGGTATATCGTACTTGAGGAGAGAGTGCTCGGGAGCGTCCTTATTACAAACGATTTTGCAAAGGACCACTCCCTTACAGAGGAAGAGCTTTTCTCTTTAGCGGTAAAAAACACTCCCCGGCTCTTTAAGCCGGTGATAAAGCCCATAACCGAGATGCTTGTGATGCTGGGGCGGAAAGCCGCAAGAGAAGTGATCCTGCCGGACTGCAGCGAGGATGCACTGCCGATGTATGTCTTAAGCAACGAAAAGTATATAAACGGGGCTTCTACCCTGCTTTACCCTGAGTTTGCAAGGAAAATATCCGACTTTTTGACGGATGAGGTTTTCGTTATTCCGAGCAGCATTCACGAGCTTATACTCATCCCTGCTGTATGTGACCCGGAGGTCATTTTAAGTATGGTGCGCGAAGTAAACGAAGCTGAGGTTCCGACAGAGGACGTCCTTTCCGACAACATTTACCGTTACAGCTTTAAGACAGGGGATTTCTCGCTTTTGGAAGCCGCTTCTGTATCCGCCTGAACCGCTCTCCCGCCCTTTTGGAATTGAAGATCGGGCAGGCTGACTCCTGCTCGATCTGCGGGTCATCTCACAATCGAGTAGGCTGACTCCTACTCGATTCGACGGGCCATCTCGCGTACATAGTCCGCTCGATGACCGTTCACTCAGCCCTCAGTTTGCAAGCAAGCTTGCACTGAGGGCATTCGCTTATCGCACAAAAAGGCCACCCGGCAACTGACCGGATGGCCTTTGATCTTATTCTTCGCTATTGTTTCCGGACCCGCTGCCGGAGCCTGTTCCTGAACCGCTTCCGGAATTTGTCCCTGACCCGCTGCCGGAGCCTGTTCCTGCGCCGCTTCCGGAGCCTGTGTCATCGGGCTCGTCCTCCGGTTCATCATCGGGATTGTCCTCAGAACCGTCGCCCGAGTAGTCTGCATGCATAGACTGCCTGAGCACGAGGAAATCGTCCAGGGTAGCTTTTTCGGTGATATAGAGCTTAAAGTCTTCAAACTCGGGATACTTGGTCTTGAAGTCGTCTATACCGGCGGAGAAGAGGTTGTACCAAACCTTTGCATAGGTCTCGCTCTCCCTGATCTTATCAAGATCACGCTCCCAGAAGTTCCTGTAAAGCTGGATGAAGTCGTCGTGGGACTGGACTTCAAGCTGGAATTCACGCTGCTCATCCGTAAGCAGCTCGGTATTGATGACAAGGTGTGTGTTCCCGTCATCATCGGGCTCGGACTCCACGATCTGGAGCAGTGTCGCTTCCAGAGAAGTGGTGTCTATCGACATGATCTCAAGATCGTAAACCACGAAGGATATGTAGGAAAGGCCGTACTTACCCGGAACCGTGTAGATCTCGAAATTGCTCATGGACTTGGCAAGCTTGTATTGGTTGATATAGTAGTTGATATTGATATTATCGATGTTGTTGACGTAAGGCCTGAACTTTTCGATATCTCCGGAAAGTTTTGCGTTGCAGTAGCCTTCCACAAGCTCTATTATCTCTTCATCCTCGGTCTTTTCAAAAGGAATCGGAGTAGGTGTGGGAGTGGGTGTGCTTGTGGGCGTCGGCGTCGGTGAAGGTGTGGACGTGGGCGACGGTGAAGGTGTGCTTGTAGCTCTGTGCCAGGGGTTGGGCTTTGGAGTCCCCGAGATATCGGCGCCTCCGGCTACCTGTCCCGTAGGGAGGGTAAACACCGAAAAAACAAGACCCCCGATCAATAATATGCCAAATGATATCAATGCTAATTTAGTTTTAAATATACTGCTTTTTCCGGCAGTCTTTTTTGCCATAAGTGAAAAACCTCCTTACAAACAAGAATAGATTATATCAGATTATTGTGAACAAAGCAAGTACGTTAAAAAAATACCACTTTGGCCGGTCTTCTCTAAAAGACACAGGCCAAAGCGGCTTTTTTCATTATGATCAAAGATCACATCTCGATCCTGAAGTCAACATAATTGCGACCGTCGATCTCTTTGTTCTCAACAGTGATCTCGCCCTTGTTCTGGGAAACTATCCTCTTGGCATTGTAAAGCCCGAAACCTCTTCGGTAGCTGCTGTCGGACTTTGTGGACCAGCCTTTCTCGAAGAAATGCTGGAAATCCGCGACGGAAACAACAGGATGCTCATTCAGTATCTCAAAAATGATCCTGTCATCGTCGGTGTACGGCGTGTCATGGCCTTTTGAGGAAATAAAGATCCGGATATGGTAGTTTTCATCGTCGCAGGCGTCGACCGCATTATCGATCAGAGTGCCTATCACCTCGATGATATCCCGCTCGCTGACGTTGGTGATGATAGTCTCTGCGCCAAGCTCCACCTCAAATTCCACAGCCTTGACAACGGAGCTGAGCTTTGTGTAGAGGAAGCCCGCAAGGACCTTGTCACTAAGGCGCAAAAGCGGCATATAGTTGTTCTTTTTATTGTCGACTATACTGAAAATATAATCCGACTGCGCCCTCACAAGCTCATTGTAATTGTCCACCGTAAGGTGCATGTTCAGGATAGCGTTCAGGTGGTTGTCAAACTCGTGCTGGCGGGCGCGTATCTCCTTGATCAACTCCTCAAGGGGCTTTGTATACATCTGGTACAGCTTTATCTCGTCCTGCTGCCGCCTTGTCTTTGCATTGTAGATGATTATGACAAAAACCAGGGCAAATGTGATGACTACGATAAAGCTTATCAGAATACCTTCTATCTGTTCGGGTGTCATTGTTTTAAGATATCCTTGATCGCTTGTTTGTAGGTGACGCCTACCTCCACGGGCTCTGTGCGTCCCGTGAGCTGCAGCATCCTGTTGACTGAGTCGAAGCTCTCAACATAATGCAGGTTGACTATGGCGTTTCTGTGGCACTGCACAAACTCCGGGCTTTCCTTCAGAAGGTCGAGGCTTTCCTTTATTGTAAGGTATTTTATATCCATGGATTCTTTGCGAAGGTTTATGCAAACGCCCCTGGAGATCGCCTGGATATACACGATATCTGCCTGCTTGAGCCTGTAGTTTATGCCGTCCTTCTTGACGGTGATGTACTTCTCGTCGTTTTCCGCCGCATTGCCGCTGTTCAGGAGCTTGCGGACGATCTTTTCAACCTCGCTCTTTCTGAAGGGCTTGGTTATAAAAGAGTAGCACCCTGTCTGCCTGTAGGAATTGAGCTCAAAGGCAGGATAAGAGGTGATAAAAACGATGGGCGTGAAGGCGTACTTCGTCTGCTCGCGCAGGGATTTTGCGAAATCCAGGCCCGAGGTGTCGTCGTCATCACGGATGTTGAGATTTATATCAAGCAGGAAAAGGTCAATGGTCTCCTCTTCCGAGGGAACCATTGCCTTTTCTACGCTGTCTGCCGTATAAACCTCAACCTCATCCGATATCTGTCTCAAAAGCTCTGCAAGTGCGCGCAGGCTTTCTTTATTATCTTCGAGGATCAGTGCTTTCATTTATACTGTTTCCTTTACTCCTGTAACAAGGCTTGCAAGACTCTGGATCTCAGACGGGATGATGACCTTTGTAGCCTTGCCGTCTGCAGCAGCCTTGAAAGCTTCATAGCTCTTAAGTGTAAGGACTGCCTGTGAAGGATTTGCTTCGTTAATGTATTTGATACCGTTTGCTTCAGCCTGCTGAACCTTGAGGATAGCCTCTGCCTTACCTTCTGCTTCGCGGATGGTAGCTTCCTTGAGAGCCTCTGCACGAAGGATCTGAGCTTCCTTTTCAGCCTCTGCTTCAAGGATAGCCTGCTCCTTCTTACCTTCTGCAACAAGAATGGTGGACTTCTTCTCACCTTCTGCGCGAAGGATAGCCTCACGGCGTTCACGCTCTGCCTTCATCTGCTTCTCCATTGCGTCGCGGATGGCAGCGGGCGGCATGATGTTCTTGAGCTCAACACGTGTAACCTTGATGCCCCAAGGGTCGGTAGCGATATCAAGTGCGGAACGCATCTTGGTATTGATGGTCTCACGTGATGTAAGGGTCTGGTCGAGTTCGAGCTCACCGATGATGTTACGGAGAGTGGTCGAAGTAAGGTTCTCAATAGCTGAGATAGGGTTGTTTACGCCGTAAACGTAAAGCTTGGGGTCTGTGATCTGGAAGAAAACGACCGTATCGATCTGCATTGTAACGTTATCTTTTGTGATAACCGGCTGAGGCGGAAAGTCCGCAAGCTGCTCCTTTAAGGGCACGCGCTTTGCGATCTTGTCGATGATGGGAGCCTTGAAGTGAAGGCCGACCTTCCAGGTTGCCTGATAGCCGCCAAGACGCTCTACTACGAAAGCCTCTGCCTGGGGAACGACCTTGATACAGGAAACGATGACGATGATCAGAACGATGATGAGCGCTATAAGACCAATGATAGCTCCGTTTTCACCAAGGCCCGATAAAAAAGCTGTTTTCATTATATATCCCTCCCGAATTTTGATGTTTTCAGTTTAACACTTTTCTTACTGTTCTTCAATATACTTTGTGATGATAAGCTTCACTCCGCTTATGTTCTTTACCTTTACAAGCGTACCGGGCTCGTAGATATCGTTTGCATCCTCTGCCCGTGCGGTCCACTCTGTGCCGTTTACGGAAACAAGGCCGGTTGCGTTGTAATTATCGACTTTTTCCACTACCTTTGCGACTTTACCGATAACACCGTCGTAATTCGTGCCATACTTTCTGCCGCTCAGATACTTTTTCGCCCAGGGGCGGGTGCCAAACAGGAGAACTACCGATACTACAAGGAAAACCGCGATCTGCACGAAAACATTGACACCGAAGAGTGAAAGTATAAAGGCAACAAGCGCGCCTCCCGCAAACCAGATGGTCGTAAGACCCATGGTAAGCCCTTCAACGATCAGCAGTATAACAAACATAGCGATCCAGATGTAGCACATATATTCTTCCATACCGTTTCTCCTTTCCGGATCTTTGAATCCATGGATACAGGGATCCGTCTTTCCGATCCCGGTATTCTTGAAGCAAAGATCACTGTTTTGCATTACTTGTTTGCAACCATAACATACCGCAAAGGAGACCTTCTTTCAACAGATCTTGCGTGAAAGAGGGTTTATCTTGTTTGAATTGAATTCGGACAAGGAAAAATAACAGGCGGGTATCATATCAATTGTCAAGCTGCCTTATTAACGCAAATCCCCGTTCATTTTTTTGGATTTTTACCCGTTCAGTTGACTACCAAAAGTTGGACAGCCGGTCAAAAATCTCTATTCCAGTATTTTTCTCAGTTCTTTATCATGAGCCTTAGTGAATTCGCTGAGAACATATGATCTGATACGTTCATTTACCATAATGGGCTCCACAAAACCATTTTTCGCAAGTACAGAAAGTCTGTTAATTATCGTCTTATTGGTGACACTAAATTCTTTACTCACCTCGATAGGCGTAAATTCTCTCTTGTAGTGACTCATCAGAAAAAGCAGCAATTCCTTTTCTTTTACTTTCAGGTACGAAAGACTGCCTGTTACTTCTTCTTTGCTCGACCCTTCTGACAGCTCGCACACCTTATCTGAGTATAGCCGGACCATGCGTAAGAAATAGTTTATCCATATTTCCGAATGCGGTGGTTCGTTTCTACCCGAATAATACAATGCCGGCAGGCCCATTTGAATAGAATCATAGTACTCGCCTATATCATACGCAAAATACTCCTCCAAAGAACCAATGCCGTTAAAGCCGAAACCATTGATATCAAGAACATATCCTGAAAGCAGGCGGGCAGTTCGGCCGTTACCATCTTCAAACGGATGGATCGTTACAAGCTGGTAGTGCACGATAGCTGCAACTATCAGCGGATGGTCATCTGTTGTATTCACATACTCCACCAATTCATCCAGCAGATCCGGAATATCCGAATATTCAGGCGGAATATAATCCGGGACTCCTGTTTGCGCATCATACACAGCAAAAAGAACGCCGGGAGGCATTGGCCCCCTAAGGCCTATCTTTTCCTTTGATGCGCCTTTTTCGACATATTTCTGCACTTCCAGGATCAGTTTTTTAGAAAACTTCGCCTTCTTCTCTGCCATTTTTTCAAGATAATTCAGTGCAAGAAAATAGTTTCTTACCTCCTGTTCGGGCTTGAGGAAATGCTTTCTTTCATCGCGCTCGATCACCTCATCAACCTGCTGTTCAGAGAGCGGATTACCCTCGATCTTGGTTGATGCATATGAGCTCTTCTTCTTGGAGTTTTTGCGCAACCTGCTTGCAACAGACCTTGAAATATTCACAGTTGAAACCTTATACCTGTTTTTTTCGATTTCGGTTATGAGTTTGAGCATCTCATTGGAAAGCTTTGCTTTTATCATTTTGCTTCACCTCAAAATAAGTATACCAAAAAGCGGGCTCAATTTCCACTAATATTTCACTATTTTTTCACTAATTTTCATTATCATTTCACTATTGATCATTATGTTCCCAGACATTGTTCCTTCAAGCCAGGAATTCAGGTATATTATAGCAAAACAGGCCGCCCTAAAGGCGGGACAGCCGGCAAAGAGCAGCGTAAACCAGACTCCTATCCTTCAAAACTCGTGGGTATCTTGATCCCCATCTTCTCCGCCCATGCCTTATAATCCTCCAGGAAGCTTTTCAGCATTTCCTTTGTCATAGTAAACGGCTTATCGAACGGATTTACGACCACGCCGCTCAGATCCTCGCCATTCAGGCCGAATTCAAGCACATCATAAATATATACCGGCATGATCACATTAGCTGTCTGTCCTTTATGCAGCTCGTCCATATCAGTAAACAGTGGCAGCCAGAGATTGCCTTCCGGATCCCGCATCGTATCCATCTTAAGCTTTACCTGCGCTTCCGTGCGGATCGTATCACCGGGCTGTACCTGATCTGGATCAAAATTCCCGGAAAATGCATTGTTCACATCTTCAAAAGGCACGGGGACTCTCCCGCCATCGGTCGCTCTCTTTGCCAGTGCGTTCAAGAAAGCAAGATACGCATCTACCCGCTTTTCCTTATCCTGCTCAGCCATCAGGTTCTGCAGCGTCTCCACCAGTGGTCTGTTTTCCTCATACTCTTCATCTTCATCCTCATCAACACGTCCGATTGCGGCATCAAACCGCTGCACAACCTCGCGAATATCCGGATTGATACGTAACAGGCATTCTGCCGTAAGCGAAGCAGGGATCCCGAAAAAGGCTTCTGCCATAGCCCCTGCAATAGCCGCAAGCGTGTCTGTATCGCCTCCGAGAGAAACAGCATTGCGGACTACATCTTCGTAAGAAATGCCGTCCATAAAGCTTCTGAGGGCTTTGGGAAGGGAATCCTGGCAGCTTTCCACATGCTCATGTCTTTTGCGCATTTCCTCGAGAGATTCGGAGAAATCATAGCCGAATTCCTTAACAACATAATCCGCGATTTCTTCCTTACTTGCACCGTTTCTTGCCATATAGATCACTGCTGCCGTGCACTCTGCACCCTTTATCCCTTCGGGATGGTTATGCGTTACATTCGCCGTTGCCCTGGCAACTTCCCTTGTTCTTTCAAGCGAATCGTGCAGCCAGCCGGCCGCGGAAACTCTCATTGCGGATCCATTACCAAAGCTTCCGTAAGGCTTGGGATCGTTATCCTTAAGCCATATGCGGAATCTTCCGCCGTATCCGGCATGCGGGTATAATCCGCCCCACTTCTGCATCGCTCTGATGCAGGCTGCCTCAATCTCTTTTACCGACGCATCCTTCCCGGCATCCAAAAGCGCTTCAGCCACCGCAACAGTCATAACGCTGTCGTCGGTAAAGTTATCTTCAACGGTCAGCAGCTCGAAATCCTTTGTCTTTCCACCTCTGTCAAACTCGAATCTGCTGCCGATGATATCTCCAAGAATTGCTCCATACATAGTTTTGTACCTCTCTTTCAAATGTGATGTTTTTGATCTGATATAAGAATACTACAAAACCATTCAAAAAACGTCGCCCACCGGGGGACACTTTCCGATTGTGAAAAAAGAGCAGTCTCCTGCTCTCTTTTATCAACACCCCGTGCAAAGAAGGGGCAGTTCACATGCGAACAACATATCGTTGATCTCACCGATATCATACTGCTCATATATAATGCACTGTCTTACAAGCTGGTCTCTCTTGTCGTGCGGATTAAAGGCCATATCCGCGCTTGCGAGCAGCTGCTCAGCCTCTCCGAGATCAAGCTGCATGCCGATGCAGAAGCTTAAGACCGTCCTTTTCTGCGGAACCTTAGTATCCCCGCAAAGGATCTTCGAAAATGCCTTCCGTGTGATATTCGCTCTGCTGTACACGGTGCTATTATCCATGTTCTTTTCCTGCAGCAGCTTCCACAGCTCATCCCTGAATGCCGAATCAGCCTTGCCATCGTTCATATACAGGGATTTGTCAAAGGTCTTCTCGTTGAAGGGAACAGCCGGTTTCTTCGTCGCATTCTTTGGCACTTTACTCGATGCCGGCGGTTTAGGGGCACAGGTATTTGCCATGATACAGCTGAGTCCGTCATAGCGCCGGATACTGTCGTCGAAGCCCCGAAAGAACTCCGACTCCGCCCGCTCAAGCGCCCGGGCACCGTATTCCTCTATGTAGGCTTTTAGAACGCCTTCATCACTGATAAAGGATTCAACCTGGACAAACAGGTTCTTGGTCAGTCTGAAGGCCTTATCATCAAAAACCACTATCTTGACGTTCAGATCCACATCCAGATCCATCAGGAAACCGCTTATCTCCTGCATTGCTATCTGCAGCGCGTCGGCCTTTGGAAAGCCGTAAACTCCGGTCGCGATCAGCGGAAATGCAATGCTTTTGCATTTCAGTTCAAAAGCCTTCTCCAGCGACTTTTTGTAACAGCTCCTTAAGATGTCATATTCCCCTTTATCTCCACCGTGCCACGCAGGTCCGACCGTATGGATGATATACTTTGCCTTCAGGTTAAATGCAGACGTAACCGCCACATCACCGGGCTTTATATCCCCGATCTTTCGACGCTCTTCCAGCAGCTCGTAGGCCCCTGCTGCTTTATATATCGCGGCATCGGTCCCACTGCCGTACTGCGGCTTGGGATTGGCCGTTTTGACACTGGCATCGGCGCGCACTTTTGTAATAT
>JAGDCQ010000123.1 GCA_017958465.1 Lachnospiraceae bacterium | reverse complement strand
TCATCTGGGAGGAGTTCTGCGACTGGTATATCGAGATGGTAAAACCCCGCCTTTACGGCACGGATGCCGAAAGCAAGGTTGCGGCTCTCTGGACTTTGAACAGTGTTTTGAAGGATTCCTTAAAGCTCCTTCACCCCTACATGCCGTTTGTTACAGAGGAGATCTTCTGCATCCTCAACGAGGCACAGGGCCTTGACAAAAAGTACGAATCCATTATGATCTCTGAGTGGCCGGTATTCTCGGAAAACAGGGTATTTGCGGAGACAGAAGACGCGGTAGAGCTCATTAAAGAGGCAGTAAAGGGCATCAGAAACGTAAGAACAGGCATGAACGTTCCGCCTAGCCGCAAGGCAAAGCTCTTTGTCGTTACAGAAAACGACCGTGTAAAGAAGATATTCGAAAACAGCGGCGAGTTCCTTGCAACACTTGCGAGCGCTTCAGCCGTAACGCTGCAGAGCGACAGGACCGGTATCGATGATGATGCTGTTTCCACCGTTGTTCACGGAGCCGTTATCTACATGCCTTTTGCGGACCTTGTAGACATCGACAAGGAGATCGAGCGTCTTGAAAAGGAGCAGAAGCGTCTTGAGGGCGAGATCAAGCGATCCAACGGAATGCTTTCGAACCCCGGCTTTGTAAGCAAGGCTCCTGAAAGCAAACTTGCGGAAGAGCGCGAAAAGCTTGCAAAATACACGGATATGCTTAAGACAGTAACCGAAAGACTCGAGCATTTTAAGAAATGATCTTTTGCGGATCAAAGTAACACAGTCAGGAGTGGGAGCCCTTGCTCCCGTTGCAAAGATGATCAATTTTGAAGAAGAATTAAACAGATTTCAGCCGGCGCCCGAGCTTGATGATGCCGAAAAGATAATCCATGAGAATGTCATGGCGGATATCAGGGACATCATCATCGAGGCGCAGGCCTTAAAGGCCGGCAAACGCGCAGAGACCGAGACCAAGGAAGAGTAACGACGACAGGCGCCTGTTTTCGGCGCCCGGAAAAGGGTTCACAGATGGCAAATTTGAATTACGAAAAAATAGACTCTATATCGACGCATTACTACAACCTTGGCCTGGAGTGCGCAAAGGTCCGCAATCTCACAGGTGCGATCGAATACCTTAAGCGAAGCCTTGAAGCCGACAAGAGGAATACGGAGGCAAGAAACCTTCTGGGGCTTTGCTATTACGAGTGCGGGGAGATAGTGGAGGCGCTCAGCGCCTGGGTTGTGAGCAAGCACTTCTCACCCGAGAAAAACCTGGCGGATTATTACCTTGAGGAGGTTCAGGGAAACCCTGTGGCGCTGGATTCAATGGACCAGGCCGTGGCAAAATACAACAGGGCCCTGGAAGACGCCAGGAACGGCAAGAACGATATGGCAGTGATACAGCTCAAGCGCGCTGTATCCATGCATCCGAACTTCATCAGGGCGATCCTTCTGCTTGCCCTCCTTGCGATGATGGACAACGACTCCGACAGGGCGTTAAAGCTGGTAAACAGGGTACTTTCCATAGATTGTGCCAATACCGTTGCCCTGCGCTATAAAGCAGAGATCGAAGGCGCAGTCGCAACAGGCAAGGCCATGAACCAGAGTGCCCGCGATATAGTGCAGGAAAGCTTCTCATCTTCAAAGCTGGAGGCAGAGGTCGTTAAGGAAGAAGAGCTTGACGACGGTCCGAACATGATGGCTTTCATAAGCCTCATCGCCGGTATCCTTATCGGTGTTGCAGTTGTATTCTTCCTGGTGGTCCCTTCACGGGAGCAGCGCATCCGGGACGATTACCTTGCAAAAGAGAAGAATTACAGCGAAAACCTTAACATAAAGATCACCAGGATCAATTCCCTTGAAAATGATGTTGTCCAGCTTCAGCTTCAGAAAACGGAGCTGGAAGAGCTGCTGAGAGAAGCAAAGGAAGAGCTTGAGACGGTTCATTTCGATGCTCCCGAGCAGGCTCAGGCTTTCAAGGATCTTTTTGCGGCAACAGAGGCTTATATCGACTTTGCGGTGAATAAGCAGATACAGGCCGCAAACAACCGTCTTCCCGACGAAGCCCTGAAAAACAAAGCCCTGGAGGCGCTTCAGGCCGTGGATCTCGAGCAGATCCCCGATGCCGGTGCAAAAACCCTCTACAACACCATGCTTACCGAAATACAGGGCGGGCAGGAGCAGGAACAGGAATGATCCCTGACGCGATGATAATGTCTTGTGGTTTATAAATCTCCCCAAAGGAAGGAAACGAGTCATGAAAGAGTACACACCCATCAAAGCCGGCAAGGTCAGAGAGATCTACGATACAGGAGATGCCCTCATCCTTGTTGCGACCGACAGGATCAGCTGTTTTGACGTGATCCTGAACAATACCGTCACCAAAAAAGGAACGGTGCTCACTCAGATGTCAAAGTTCTGGTTCGACTTTACCTCTGATATCGTGAAAAACCATATGATCTCCACCGATAACGAGGATATGCCGGAATTCTTCAGGCAGCCGCGTTTCTTAGGAAACAGCATGATGGTAAGGAAGCTCACGATGCTGCCCGTGGAGTGCATCGTCCGCGGCTATATCACCGGTTCCGGCTGGAAGAGCTATCTTGAAAACGGTACTGTATGCGGGATAAAGCTCCCTGAGGGCTTAAAGGAGTCCGAAAAGCTCCCTGAGCCGATCTTTACACCTTCCACAAAGGCCGAGATAGGCGACCACGACGAAAACATCTCCTACGAGGAGTCTGTCGATTATCTTGAAAAGCGCTTCCCGGGAAAGGGAAAGGAATATGCTGAAAAGATAAGGGACTACTCTATCGCGATCTACAAGAAATGTGCGGATTATGCCCTTACCCGCGGCATAATCATTGCTGATACCAAATTTGAATTCGGTCTCGATGAAGAGGGCAATGTGGTAGTGGGTGACGAAATGCTCACACCAGATTCTTCCCGTTTCTGGCCTCTTGAGGGCTATGAGCCCGGCAAGTCCCAGCCTTCCTACGACAAGCAGTTCGCAAGAGACTGGCTCAAGGCCAATCCCCACGACGACTGGACCCTTCCCCAGTCTGTTGTTGACAGGACGATCGAGATCTATCTTGAAGGCTATGAAAAACTGACAGGAAAGAAGCTCTGATAAAACAGAGCTTTTCCTGTTTACGGCTATAAAAACAAAAGGAGTTTGAAAATGAGCGATACAAGCAGATATATAAGCCCTTTCGGCGAAAGATATGCCTCACCCGAGATGCAGTACATCTTCAGCCAGGACAAGAAGTTCTCCACCTGGAGAAAGCTCTGGATTGCGTTGGCCGAGACAGAGATGGAGCTTGGCCTTTCACAGGACGGAAAGCCGGTCATCACTAAGGAGATGATCGACGAGATGAAGGAGCACATAACGGACATCAATTATGATGTCGCAAAGGAACGTGAAAAGCTCGTAAGACATGACGTTATGAGCCATGTTTATGCATACGGCCTGCAGTGCCCGAAGGCAGCGGGTATCATCCACCTTGGCGCGACGAGCTGTTATGTCGGCGACAACACGGATATCATCGTTATGCGCGACGCTCTGGCTCTGATCAAAAAGCAACTTGTAAATGTGATAGCTAAGCTTGCCGCTTTCGCAAAAGAATATAAGGACACTCCGACGCTCGCGTTCACGCACTTCCAGCCCGCGCAGCCCACAACCGTCGGAAAACGTGCGACTCTCTGGATCCAGGAATTTGCGATGGACCTTGAGGACCTTGAGTATGTGCTGAACGGCCTGAAGCTGCTTGGCTGCAAAGGAACGACCGGTACGCAGGCTTCCTTCAAGGAACTGTTTTCAAACGATACCGAGAAGCTTGATAAGATCGACCCCATGATCGCAAAGAAGAT
This sequence comes from Lachnospiraceae bacterium, assembly GCA_017958465.1. Lineage (GTDB taxonomy): Bacteria > Bacillota > Clostridia > Lachnospirales > Lachnospiraceae > SZUA-448. The sequence continues at coordinate 291 of JAGDCQ010000123.1, read as the reverse complement.
GGGCTTTGACGCTTGCTACCCGGTTTCCGGCCAGACTTATTCAAGAAAGGTGGATACAAGGGTACTGAACGTGCTTGCAGGCATTGCAGCCTCCGCGCACAAAATGTCCAACGATATCAGGCTTTTACAGCATTTGAAAGAGGTGGAGGAGCCCTTCGAAAAGAACCAGATCGGGTCTTCGGCCATGGCTTACAAGCGCAATCCCATGCGCTGCGAACGCGTCTGCTCGCTGGCCCGCTACCTGATGGCGGACGCCATGAACGCGCCGCTGACCGCTTCTGTCCAGTGGAT
>JAGDCQ010000122.1 GCA_017958465.1 Lachnospiraceae bacterium | reverse complement strand
CATCGAAAACTTCAAGCTGATCATCGATCTTCGCTTTGTTGCTGTGATCCTTGATGAGAATGACAAGGTTGTGTGCCTTGGCGTATGCTTCCCTTCGCTTTCAAACGCGCTAAGGGGCTCGGGTGGGCACCTGTACCCCACAACGCTTGTTAAGCTGCTAAGAGACATCAAGCATCCGAAGTCCATAGACCTCGGACTTGTAGGTGTCGATCCCGAGTGGGCAAACCGCGGTATCAGCACCGTTGCCATGGCAGGCATCATGCGCATGCTCAAAAACGACGGCATAGAGTATGCCGAAACAAACCTCAACCTTGAGGACAACACCAACATCCGCAACTTCTGGAAGCGCTTCGACAGCGTAGAACACAAGAGAAGAAGATCCTACGTCAAGGAACTGAAAAAGGGCTGAAAACTCATTTGTCCCGGGAAATGGAGTAACTAAATGAAGATTTCAAAGTGGATAACAGTGGGAATAGGGCTTATAATCCTTGTAATTCTTGGGATAACAGGCTATGCGTTCATAAAACCAAAACTGGAATACTACCAGAATCAGACCGGTCCGCAGGAGAAATACCTTGAAGAACGTAAAGTGATCTTTGGTAATCTTGTTCCGACTAAAGAGATATCTCCTTATACCGGTGAGTTTGCAGCAAGATTTGATCTTTCTGAAAAAGAATGGAAAATAGTGGAACGAAATATCATAAACTCGGGTATGGTGTCCGATGGTAGCATTCAACCTGGTGAAACGGTTTATGGTGAGCGTTCACTAAAACTATTGTTTTCGGAAGAAGAGTTAATAGGCATGGATAAGTCATATTCCTATGGAAAGAGCATTAAGATCCTGGGGAAAGATCGAGGTTGTAACTATATAGTGATCATAATTGAAACGAAAAGCGGAAGATCGGCATTCTTTTATTACAAGGTGTATCAACTCGGTACTATGTAAAGAAAAACAGAAGGGACAGTTCTCTGCGACAACGCTTTTGCAAAAGTTGCCACGGGAAACTGTCCCTTTTGTTACATATTACGCTCTTTGCGCAATGATCATTATTTGTCTGCTTTTTCGATAGTGCTGTTTGCAGCGTTCTTGCGAACGGATTCAACGCCGTTTAAGCAAGCTTTCTTTGTTGAGTAGCCTTCGCCCGTAGCAACGATCTGGCCGTTGGAAGCTTTAAGACGGAAGCGGGTCTCGCCCTTTTTGTCTGTGTAAACTTCAAACTTAGGATTCTTCTCCTGCTTGAAGTCCTTCTCTGTCTGATCCTCGAGATTAGCAACCGGAGCGATCCTCTGAACGCTTGCGATACCCTTCTTGCAGGTAGCAACAGTCTTGTAAACCTGTGAGGAAGCGATGATCTCGCCGTTGGAAGCCTTAAGATTGAACATTACACCTTTTGCAGAGGGTTTGATAACAAACTTACCCATAAATAGTCTCCTCCTTAACGGGAAAATGTATTGGAATCAGTTAATTTCTGACCCTTAAGACAATCTTACAACAACAAAAAATAAAAAACAAGCAGAAATTACACATTTTAGTGGTTTTTCTGCTTGTTTTTCTGTTTTTTGGTTAGTGTATACCGGCGGATCGGCTTATTTCTCGCCGTACTCGCAGCCGAGATGGTCCGCAACAAGGTCTGCAATGAGCCGAAGGCCCGATACTCCGCGTTTGTAAAGCTTGACGGTCGCTTTGCCCGTGCCGCCGTTCCAGAGTTCGCCAAAGGTCTTTTCGCCGGAAGGAGAGGTGTAGCGGATCTTTAACATCTCTTCTTTAGGGCAGACTGCCTTTATCTCTATGGCGCCGCTCCTGTTAGCCATCCGCACGTGCCAGGTTACCTTGGTTTCCGTAACGGAGCACTTGAATTTGGTCTGTGTAAAGGTCCAGAATTTCGAGAAATTGAACTCAAAGTCCTTGCCCTCATAGCGGATCTTTCCAAGGAGTGTGCGTTCGATGGGGATACCAAAGACCTTAGGACGCCCGCCGCCAAAATCGAAAGCGGTATCCTGAAGATATTCGCGCTCGCCTTTGCGCCTCAGGTGACAGGAAGAAAGCCAAACCCAGGGCTTTGTGAACTCCGAGCCCCAGTTTTTATCGGCATATCCGCAGCAGGTCTCGGGTGAAACCGTGTATTTTTCGCCGTTATAGTAAACGGTGCCGCTGTAGGCCGCTTTCATGCCGGCTGCGTGCCAGTACATGCTGAAGGCGTTAAGAAAACGAAGGGGAGACGAAGTGCCGTACCCAACGTCGAAGGGGATAAGCCTGTCGATCCGAAGAAGCCAGGACATAGATCCTGTATCGCTCATATATTCCGGGTGTTCCTTTGCTGTGGTGGGGCTGACTGTGACGCTCCCCTTTAAGATCTCATCCGATAAGAAGCAGTCCCCCACAACTATCCGAAGCTCTGTAGGGTCTGTTTCAAGCTCCGAAGTGCCAAAGAAGCGGTGGAGCTGGCGCGCGTCTTTTCCCCAGGAACCGGCCTTTATCATCACGTATGCGGGAACTTTTGCGCCTGTTTCCGTGAACTGCGCCCTTGCGCCGCCCCGCGCCGGGTTCATCACATAGTATTCGATGAAGAAAGAGCGTTCCTCGCCGGTCTTTGCATTGATCCCGGTAAAAGAGTGCCACCACCAGTCATAGCCCTTGTAGCTCAGCGGGCCCTGAAGCATATAGTTGTTTTTGCTGTCTGTTTTCATGCTGTCCTCTTTCTGCGCGACTGCGCCTACCCTCGTATCTCAACTTTACCTGCCTGCTTTTTAAGCTCGGGGATGAGGCTCTCAAGCCAAGGCCTTTCGGGCGCATGGAGCGTCCCCTCTTTTGCGCCCACCAGCGTGTCGCAATCCCTGAAGGGCTGAAGGTAGTAAGCCTTTGCGCCGCTTATCCACGCCGCTATCGAAAGCAGGTCGTCGGTAGTGTGATATTCTTTTATGACGGTTGTCCGGAACTCGTAGTCGATCCCGGAGTTTTTTATGAGCTCAACAGACTCCTCAATTTTCCCAAGAAGCGGACTGTCCTTTGGGATGCCCGAGGTTTCTGCGTACTTTTCCCGGGAGTTTTTTATATCCATGGCGATATAGTCGAGCAGGCCTTCCGAAAGTAGCTCCCGTATAGCGCCCGGGTTTGTGCCGTTGGTGTCAAGCTTCACAAGGTATCCTTCGGCTTTTACGCGGCGGATGAAAGGGATAAGGTCGATATTCAGCGTGGGCTCGCCACCTGTTATCACGACACCTTCCAGCACGCCCTTCCGCTTTTCAAGGAAGGAGAAGAACTCGTCTTCCGTGGTGACCGGCTGGGACGAAGGGTTGAGCACCAGATCCTTGTTCTGGCAGAAGGGGCAGAGGAAGTCGCAACCGCCCGTAAACACCAGGCAGGCCATATGCCCGGGATAATCTAAAAGCGTAAGTTTATTCAATCCGTGTATCAGCATCTTATTTCAAGCCTCTTTGTTTTCTTCCGCTGTTTTTTCTTCCTTGAGCTTTATCCTCAGGTTTGCGAAGAAATCGGATAAAACCTTTGAGCACTCATCCTTTAACACATCATACGTTATCTCGACCTGATGGTTGAATTCCGGTCTTTGCAGGAGGTTGAGGATGGAACCTGCGCAGCCGGCCTTAGGGTTCATGGCCCCGATCACCACGCGGTCAAGCCTCGCCTG
>JAGDCQ010000121.1 GCA_017958465.1 Lachnospiraceae bacterium | reverse complement strand
TTAAGACAGAAGAGCAGTTAAAGCAGGTTCTTAACTTCCTTGACAAGATGAACGACGGCGTAATGCTCAACCTCATCGAATTTGGTTGGGAAGGCGAGACCTTCGAGCTTGACGAGAACGGCGCTGTTTCTCTTTACGATGCTGACAAGCTTGCAGAAGTAGGCGTTGGTTCTGCTAACTACAGATTCGGTTTCAACCAGGTTCCGGTCTACTTCACAGCTGAAGAGAATGCACGTCCTTATACAACAGCAGTTTCCACAGATCCTATCCGTGTAGACGAGAACGAGTGCTACGAAGACGGTACAAAGTACCTTGTTCCTAACTATGGTATCTCCTTCACTTCAGACAAGTACATCGAAGTTGGTGCTGATCTTGATAAGATCGTTGCTGATGCTGAGCTTCAGTTCATCAAGGGTGAGATCGACGAGAACGGCCTTAACGAAGCTATCGCAGCTTGGAAGAACGGCGGCGGTGATCAGGTTACTAAGGAAATGAATGACCTTTACAAGGCTAGCAAGAAGTAATGATCTTCTTGCCATCAAACATTAAGTAATTGATCGAAAACAGGCAGCATGCATACTTGTTGCGTGCTGCCTGCTTTTTGAAAATAGAGGTAATCTCATGAAGATATTTGTAAAAGATATTTCCAAAGATCATGTTACGATACAGTGGGACGAGGTACCCGGCGCGGATAACTACTCCCTTTTCTGGGCTGATACAGACAGCCCATCCATGGTGTACCAGAGAAGATACACCGGCAGAAATACGGAATTCACACTTAAGAAATCCACCCACGTTCCGCACTGGTTTTATGCGGAATGCTATAAAGACGAAAACAAACTCGAGACAAGCGACAAGCTTGTTACCGAGGTTACTTATAAATTGAAGCCGCAGCTTGAGAAGATCTCAAGAGGCCTTGTCGCCATAAACACCGGAGAGGGCATATTTGTGTCCTGGAGGATGTTTGTGGACGAGGTGACAGGGGCAGAGAAAGAGCGCGTTACAGGAACAGATTTCGCGCTTTTCAGGAACGGTGAAAAGATAGCCCTTGTTACGGACTCCACTAACTATCTTGACAAAAACGGCAAAGAGGGCGACAGGTACGCTGTTGCGCCTGTTTCCGCAGGAAAGACCGGCGAAAAGTCTAAGGAAGTTGAAGTTGTTAAGGGCGGCAAAAACTACCTGGAGATCCCGCTTCAGATCCCTGCAGGCGGAGTGACTCCCGCAGGCCAGGAATATACTTATTCCGCTAACGATATGAGTATCGGTGATGTGGACGGCGACGGCGAGTTCGAGTTCTTCGTGAAATGGGATCCTTCAAACTCCCACGACGTTTCCCACCGCGGCTACACAGGAAACTGCTACATCGACTGCTACAGGCTTTCGGGCGAGCTCCTGTGGCGCCTTGACATGGGCAAGAACATCCGTGCCGGCGCGCATTATACGCAGTTCATAGTATTTGATTTTGACGGTGACGGAAAGGCCGAGATGTCGGTAAAGACAGCTCCGGGTACAAAGATGACGGTTTTCGGCAGCGACGGTTCCGTAGTTTCCGAGAAATACATAACCATCCCCGAAAGGGATGTAAAGGCAGGCGTTACACATGATGATGATTATGTGTGCTCCGCAAAGGACTTCTACGACTACACAGTCAAGCGCTTTATGAACTGGGGCGAGCACCCGGAGGTTAAGAACGGGCACTGGCCGAAAACACTCGAAGAGTGCTTCGGGATCCCGGTGAAGTATTCTTATCCGCTTTCAAAGCAGGATGCAGAGGCGCTTGCGGATTATTTTATGGATGAATACGCCCCCGCGAAGAGCGAAAAGAACCTGCTCCGCGAGTTTGAAGGCTTTATTTACGAAGGTCCTGAGTATCTTACTATGTTTGCCGGTGACGGCACAGAGCTTGAAACGATAGATTTCCCGGTTCCCCGTGAGGATGACGGCCTTATGTGGGGAGATTATGCTTGGAAGCGCATAGAGCCCTGCAACCGCGTGGACCGCTTCCAGTCCGCAGTGGGCTACCTTGACGGAGAGCATCCTTTCCTGCTTATCTGCCGCGGGTACTATACAAGGGCCACCATTACCGCATACCGCTTTGTAAACGGACATCATGAGCAGTATTTCAAGGTTGATTCCGGCCATGTCCTTATGGACAATCCTTTTGCGCACCACAGCGCGGTCGACGGGACGGATCCTGTGTACGGAGTGATATCCGGACAGGGAGACCACAGCATGTCTGTGGCGGATATCGACGGAGACGGGTGCCAGGAGATAATCTACGGTGCCTGCGCCATAGATCACGACGGCAGTGTGCTTTATTCATCGAAGGACAAGATGCCCGACGGAAGGCTTGTAAAGCTCGGACACGGCGATTCCATGCATGTTGCGAGGATCAATCCCGACAGGCCCGGCTTTGAGATATTTAACGTATTTGAGGGCGCTTCAAGCGTTCCTTACGGCTATGCCCTCCGCGATGCCGAGACAGGCAAGGTATTCTTCGGCGAGAGAGCCGACAGGGATCTCGGACGCTGCATGATAGGCGACGTTGTTCCGGGCGTGCGCGGGCTCCAGGTCTGGGTAGACAGGGTGCGTGACTGCCACGGCAACTATCTTGACGCAAAGCGTCTTGGGACAAATGCCAACATTAAGTGGGCAGCAGACCTTACAACACAGGTAACGGACGGCGTGGACTATGTTGGCGGAAAGCATATAGGGACTGTGGGCGATAACACTCACGGCGTGATGCTTGCACCGGAAGGCTGCGCTACCAACAACGGGACAAAAGGCAACCCTGCTCTTATTGCCGATGTTTTCGGCGATTTCAGGGAGGAGCTTCTCCTTCGGACAGAGGACAGTTCGGCAATCCGCATCTACATAAACACAGAGATCACGCAGCACAAGCTCTTTACGCTGCTCCATGACACCATGTACCGCTGCGGCGTGGCTTGGCAGAACAACTGCTACAACCAGCCCTGCTACACATCCTTCTATTACGCTTCAGATATGGATTTCAGGGATGTACTGCCCGGCGTTACGGATAAGAAAAAAAGTTGATGAAGGAACATGTGGTTTATGATATAATTTATATGTTGCGAAAAAACAGACATATAAAGCGGGGAACCACATGAGTCTTAAAAACAGCAAACAAAATAAGGGTAGGAAGCCATTCAAGAGAACGGTGCTGCTCAGCATTACACTGTTCTTCTCGGTCTTCGCCATTTTAACGGCTATATATATCCTGGTTGCCGGCGGTTTTGAACGCCGCAGGATCGCAAGGCGCGACGCGGAACAGAAGCTTGTACGCCTTTCTTCGCAGATGGACACAGTCCTTGGAAACATCGAGAGCTTTTATTCGGTGGCGCTTGGAAGTGCGGAAGTGTCTGCCGCCCTGAACGATCCGAGAGTTTACAGCAACTCCGAGACCGTAAGGAATTTCAGAAACCTTCTTGGCGGCGCCGGCATCTACGACGCCCTGATCTTCGAGTTTTACCTTGCTGATATAAGGGCCGGGATAGTAGTGTCCGACGAGGGTCTTTTTGAGAAGAGCGAGTTCCCGCGTTTTGAAAACGCTGTTCAGATAGCGTCTAATAACGCTAAAAACAGATACTGGTCCTACAGCAGCGCCGGTACCATGGAATTTGTCTGCAAGCTCCCTTCCGCGAGTGCCGCTAAAACCGCGGTTTTTGTGGCACAGATAGGTCTTGGCGGTATCAGGGAGAGGATCCCGGAGGTTTTTGCGGGTCCCCAGATCCCCGTCATCCTTGACGATAATGATAAAGTCCTCTTCGGCGGCAACCAGCTGACAGACGTGGAGAGCTTTGAAAAGGAGCTTGAGGAAAACGCAGGAAGGGATACACTCCGGATCGGCAAGACAAACTATATCGTGCGTTCTGAAAAGAGCGACGTGACAAACCTCAGGTACGTGGTTTTAAGCCCCCAGGGCGGGATGCTGCGCTTTGCCGACTCTGCCTCCATCTTTGGAGCCATAGTCCTTGGGCTAGCCGCAACAATGCTTTTCCTGGCTTCGCTTTACTTTGTCTACAGGCCCGTTTCCGACCTCTTTAAGAGAGTGGGAGCGGATTCGCCGGATGCAGAAGGCGTCAGCGAATTTGACTACATAGAAAAGCACTTTGAGAACCTTTCCTCCAGCAGGGATTCGCTGAAGGAAACTGTAAACCGCCAGCAGGACAGCATCCAGCAGATGTTCGAGCTGCACCTTTTGAACGACGGTATCCGTTCCAACGACGAGTGGGACGATTACTTCAAGACCTTAAATCTTCCGGAATACCGCTGTTTTGCGACCACTGTGGCAGTGCTGGATGTAAGATACGATTCACACATCCAGACCTCTCTTGACGAGGACGCCCTGTGCCTTCAGCTTATAGAGGATATGCCTGAAAACCTCAGGTCCTACCTCTGGATGCCCCCTGTTTACAACTCCTGTACTATCTTTTCCCTCATCGGTTCCGACGACGAGGACGAGCTCCTTACAAAGGTTTCTGATTATTACGAGAAAATGCAGGAATACTGCAAGGAGAAGACCGGTCTTTACATCCTTATGGGTGTGAGCGGTACCCACAGGAACCACAAGAGCATCCGTCTTGCGTACAGAGAGAGCGCTATGGCCCTCATGTATAACGAAAACGAGACCCTCGACTACAGCGAGATAGAGCGCAATGTCGTTGAAAACGGCGTTGATACTTCAAGGAGTCTCAGGTTCTATGTTGATAAGGTGTTTGAACGTTCGGAGCGCAATGCCGACGGTTTCAACTCCAAATACGAAAATGATGTTTACCTCGCGGTCAAGGAAGGCGACACTCAGAAGGCCTACAAGTGCACGGACAGGTTTGCGGAGTTCCTTTTGCTCTGCAAAACTACGGACGACGCACTCCACTACATCCTTCGCTACGCCGACCATATCGTAATGACCGCCATTGAATCAAATATAGGGCTTGACGAGATATTCCCCTCGGGTATGCGTTTTACTTACCGCGAGCTTATTTCGGAGCTTGAGCCCAGAAGAATAAGGGTGTATCTGAAGCAGTACTTCATCGATCCGGTCATCCGCTGCATGAACGAGCATATGCAGGACAAATCAAACCAGATCATGAAGCGCATCGACGATCTGCTTGACGAGACGCACGGCAACATCCTCCTGTCCGAATGCGCGGACCGCCTTGAACTGAACCAGAACTACATCTGGAAGATCCTCAAGAAAGAGCGCGGAAAGGGCTTTACGGAGTATGCGGAAAAACGCAAGATCGAGGAAGCAAAGAAGCTTCTCCTCGAAAAGAGCCTTTCCGTCCAGGAGATAGCCGCAACACTCGGATACGCCAACGCCCAGAACTTTATCAGGTTTTTCAGTAAGGCGACGGGCATTACTCCCGGCAAATTCCGAAAGATGTATTAAACCGTAAGACCTGCCGGGCTACCGCATTTTTGCGATATCAGCTTTAGTCCCTTGGCTTGGAGGCGTTATGGTGGATCTATCCGGAAACTGGACAGTAAAGAATAAGGACGGCAGCGTAAGCTCCGTCTCTCTTCCGGGTACTCTTAACGCTCTTGGCCTTGGAGAAGTGATAAACAGGGATACTCCCTGGAATTCCGGGCTTTTTAACCCCTTCTGGTATGAGAGGGAGGAATACCAGAGCGGCACAGGAGAGGACTTCAAAGTGCCTTTCCTTTCCCAGCCCCTGTCGTTTTACGCCGGGGAAGCTGTATACGAAAGGAGCTTTTCCGTAGATCGCCCGGGGGTATACTATATATTCATTGAAATTTCAAAATGGCGCCTAACGGCTTTTGTTGACGGACGCTGCATCGGCGCGGACGAGAGCCTTTGTGCGCCGTTTTTGTTTGGCCCTTTTTCACTGGAAGCAGGGGAGCACAGTATATCGGTTTCCGTGGACAATTCCTATATCCACCCCTACAGGCCGGATGCCCACGGCATCTCGGACTGCGAGAACGCAAACTGGAACGGTATGGCAGGCAGGATGGAGATCCTTTCTGAGGATGAGGTAAAGGGTCTGGAGATAGAAAAAAGAGATTACGCAAAGGCCCACCCCGTTGAAGTACACACAGAAGGAAACAACGTTGTCGTGAACGGAAAGGCTGTTTACCTTCGTGGGACGCACTTTGCAGGCGGCTTTTATAAGACTCTTTACCCTGCCGTTGACAGGGCTTACTGGGACAGGATCCTCGGGATAATAAAGGATTACGGCTTTAACTTTATCCGCTTTCACTCCTTCTGCCCTCCGGATGTGGCTTTTACGGCTGCAGATGAGGCAGGGGTCTTTCTCCAGGTGGAATGCGGCATGTGGAATGTTTTTAACCCCGGGAACGAAGAAGGTTTTAATGTGCTCCTCAAAGAGACAAAGAAGATCCTTAAAAGCTTTGGGCATCACCCGTCATTCATAATGCTGTCACCCACAAATGAGCCCGGAGGCCTGTGGTACGGGCCCTTAAGGGAGTGGGTCACAAGGGCAAAGGAGCTCAACAGAGAGCTCGGGTTTGAGGGCCGGCGCCTCTTTACGGCGCAGTCCGGCTGGTTTTATGATACAGAGCCCTCAAAGACTACAGGCACCGACTACCTGTACTTCCACCGTTCGGCCTTTGGACCGATCCACGGCGGGATGATACGGAACAGCTGGGGCTGGGGCGGAAGGGATTACACTCCGTCCGTGGAGGGGGCAAAGCTCCCTGTCATAACACACGAGCTCGGGCAGTGGTGCTCTTATCCGGACTTTGACGTTATCAAAAAGTTTACCGGTCCCGTGCGGGGCGGAAACTATGAAATATTCAGGGATTATGCTGAAAAGAAGGGTGCACTTCAGTTTAATAAGGACTTTGTCCTCTGCTCCGGAAAAAAACAGGTGAGCCTTCTTAAAGAAGAGTTTGAGGCCAACTTCCGTACGCCGGAGATAACAGGCTTTGAATACCTTGACATACACGACTACACAGGGCAGGGAACTGCTGTGGTGGGGATCCTTGACCCGTTCTTTGACAGCAAAGGCTATGTTGCCCCGGAAGAGTTCAGGAAATTCAATTCGGATACAGTAATCCTTCCAAGGATAACGAAATATGTCTGGTCTTCTTCAGAGACGCTTACCGCTCCCGTGGAGATCTGCAATTACAGCGGGGAAGACCTTGAAAATGCAGTTCTTGAGTGGAAGGTTACTAAGGGAACCGACCTTGAAGCTTCGGCTGATGAAAAGAACGGCACAGGGCTTTTTGGAAAGATCGAAGCAAAACACATCCCTCAGGGGAAAAACACGGTAATAGGGACTTTAGAGGTGCCTTTTGCCTCTATAACAGAAAGTCAAAAACTTAGCCTTACGGCTAAGTTGCACACCGAAACCGGCAAAGAAATTTCGTCGAACGGCTGGGTTTTGACGGTGTTTGTTAAACAAAAGGAACCTGAAAAATCGGGTTACCACCTTGTCAGAACTGCAGAAGAGGCTCTAAAGCTTTTGGATGCCGGGGAAAAAGTCCTGTTCATGCCTTATCTTTCGGACCTGGATACGGACTGCCCCAACCTTTCCTTCAAGAACGTTTACTGGAACGCCCAGATGGGTCCCGGGTGGACAAGGCAGCTTGGCATGGTGGCAGACACATCATCCCCCTTGTTCAGGTACTTCCCTACGGAAAAGGCCGGTGGCTGGGAGTGGGCAAAGATCTTTGAAAGAGCAAGATCCTTAAACCTTCCGCCAAAATACCCGTCAATAGTCCGTGTTATAGACGACTGGAACAGAAACTTCCCGCTTTCGTTTATTTTCGAAGGGAAGGTCTTAAAGGGAAAGCTGCTGTTTTGCGCGGCGGATCTGGATCTGCCCTTTGAGGAGTGCCCGGAGGCTTTTTCCTTAAAGCAGGCGCTCTGCAGCTATATAGCATCGGATGACTTTGCCCCTTCAAATGAAATAGATATTTTGGACCTCACAAGGCATTTAAGACCTCTCTACAAGGGGACGGATATCATAAACAACATCACGGTTTCCGGACAGGTGCCGGAGGGTGCGGAGCACCTTACGGATCCAAACCCCAACAGACCCTTCAGATATGCGCCGGAAAGCCTCCCTGTGACCTTTACGATAAGGCTTAACAAAAAAGTCAGGGTAAAAGGGCTGTATGTGCAGCCTATCCAGAACGACAGGGATTTCCCGGGTGTGATAAGAGAGTACAGCCTGCGCGCAGGCGACGTTACAGTATCGGGCGAGTGGAAGAACTGCTTTGAGACGCAATATGCGCCTCTCGAGGCTGATACGGACCTTCTTGAGCTTACGGTGCTTTCTACCTACAACATGGGGACTGCCGCAAGGTGGATCGAGAAAGAAGACGGCTACCACAGGATACTGCGCGAAGAGCCGCTCCAGATCACCTGTGCATCCCTTGGCATTGATTACGAAGATGAAGACGGAGCGGAGGCTTTTAACTTCCGCAGAGGCGACGAGCCCTTCTGGTACGGAGAGGCTCCAAAGCGGTTTAAGGAGATAGATACCTGATCGCGGATCGAAGACAGAAAACGGAGATTCAGATGAAACTGCACAGATTACTTGGAAAAACAGGATACACGACTTTCGGATGCATGTGGGAAAAAGGCCGGGTAAAGGCCGGAGACACCTATGTATGCAAGAATCCCGACGGAACTGCTGTGCCCCTGCAGTCCAGGATAACCGCCTACTGGCCGGACGGCTCCGTAAAGTGGAGCGCCCACACCGCGGATGCGGAAAAGCTTGATGAAAACATAGAGGTAACGCCTGTTTCCGCGGCAGAGCCTTTGGAAACCAAAGGTCTTTCCGTTGAAAAAACGGAAAACGCCTACGTTGTGCGCAACGGCAGGTATACGATAACTGTCCCTTTCTCCGGGGGATATCTTGTTTCCTCCGTTGAAGACAACGGAAAGACGGCAGCCCTCAACTTCAGGCCGGAGCTTATCCTTACAGAGCCCGTGGAAGTGCTTGGAAACCCGGGTTGGATGGATAAAGAGTATCATGGCATTATAAAAAACGTGACACTCGAAGAGGAAGGGGCCCTTTGCTGCACCTTCAAGTTCAACGGGACACACGTGGATAAAACAGGTGAGGAACGCCTCAGGTTCATAATCAGGATGCGCGTCCAGGCAGGCTCTCCGGAGCTTAAGTTCACTCATACTTTCTGCTACGACGGCGACCCTGAAAAGGACTACCTTAAGGGGCTTTCCGTTTCCTTTGAGATGCCCGCCACAGGCGAGCCCTACAACAGACATGTGAAATTTGCACCGGATAACGGTGTTTTCCACGAATCCGAGATGACGCTCATAAGCTGGCACCCGCATGTGCCTTTCGGGATGCACGCAGCCCAGATGGCGGGCACGCTCCTTAAGCCGGAAGGACAGGACAGGGAGGACCTTGACACTATCAAGAGTGCGACTCCTCTGTGGGATACCTTCGATCTTTGCCAGGACAGCGACTCTCACTTTATGATCAGGAAAAAGCAGGCCGGAGACCACCTGTGCTACATCGATTCCCTCCACGGGAACAGGGCAAAGGGAGCCGCCTTTGCCGGGACAGAAAACGGCGGAGCTCTGGTAGCTCTCCGGGATTTCTTTGAAAAGTACCCTTCGGGGCTTACAGTTTCCGGGCTTTCCACGGATATTGTAAAGGTTCATGTTCACCTTTGGTCACCCAGTGCCAGACCCTATGATTTCAGGCATTACGCCGATCGCGGCTACAACAGCGTCTGCTACGAGGGGTATGACTACAAAGGGGCTGACCCTTACGGCATCGCCTGCACAAACGAATTTAATATCAAACTTGTGGACACCCACTGCGTATCGGATGAGGAACTGCTGCAGTTTGCGCAGGACTGCAACACTACAACCCTTTACGTCGGAGACCCGGAGTATTACCACAGCCTGAGGGCTTTCGGGTACTGGTCCCTGGTAAAGAACGAAACAGAGATGCAAAGACGCCTTGAGAGGGATCTTGAAAAGGCATTTGAGTTCTACAAGAACGAGGTTGCGCAGCGCCGCTGGTACGGCATGTTCAACTACGGCGACTTTATGCATACCTACGATAACGAGCGCCACAACTGGCGATACGACGTGGGAGGATACGCCTGGGACAACACCGAGCTGGTGCCGACGCTCTGGCTGTGGTACTATTTTATGCGTACAGGAAGAGCGGATGTTTTCAGGCTTGCTGAGAAGCTCACCCGCCACACCTCTGAAGTGGATGTCTATCACATCGGGAAATACAAGGGGATGGGGTCGCGTCACAACGTCATCCACTGGGGATGCCCGTGCAAAGAGGCACGTATCGCGATGGCCGGGCATCACAGGTTTTACTACTACCTTACAGGCGACAGGCGTCTTGAGGACATCTTCGACGAACTCAAAGATAACGAGGAGACCTTTATCAACCGGGATCCACTTGGAGATTTCTACCCAAAGGAGGAGATGGTGGAGCCAAGCCACGCCCGGAGCGGTCCCGACTGGTCCTCACTTTGCTCCAACTGGATGACACAGTGGGAGCGCAAAAACGACACAAGATACCGTGACAAGATACTTGTGGGGTCCAATGATATTAAAAATGCGCCCCTGAAGCTGGTTTCAGGTCCCGATTTCGAGTTTAACCCGGGGACTTTGCACCTGCGCTATATCGGCGAGCGGACCACAGGCGGCACCCACCTTCAGATATGCATGGGAGCGCCTTCGATCTGGCTTGAGATGGCGGACCTCCTTGAGGATGAGGAGTGGAAGCGGATGCTTGCGGAGTACGGCAGGTTCTACTTCCTTCCGGAGGATGAAAAACAGAAAGAGTCCGGCGGGCTCATAGGTGCAAGGAAGTTTACGATCCCCATGTTTGCCACCGGAATAGGAGCCTACGGCGCAAAAGTGCTTAATGACCCCGTACTTGCGGACAGGGTGATAAAGTGCCTGTTTGAGAGGCCTTTCAGGGAAATAGAACTTGATGATTACGATCCGAAGATCGTGGAAAATGCCGGAAACTGTGTCGAGCTTAAGGAAATCCCCTGGATTTCCACAAACCATGTGGCGCAGTACGGCCTGAATGCAATAATGATAATGGAATTCCTGGACAGGTAAGGGACAGTTTGCTGCCGGGAAACAAAAAAATAAGAGGAACGGAAAATGAAGTATTATCTGGCTGTAGATATAGGAGCTTCGAGCGGAAGGCATATCCTTGCGCATATCGAAAACGGAAAAATGGTCCTTGAAGAGGTGCACCGCTTCCCAAACGGCATGAAAGAGGAAAACGGCCACAGATACTGGGATACGGAGGAGCTTTTCAAGGAGATAAAGGCCGGCATGAAAAAGTGCTCAGAGCTTGGGAAGGTTCCTGTAAGCATGGGAATCGACACCTGGGGCGTGGATTATGCGCTGATCGATGCGGGAGGCAACCTTACGGCCCCTGTTTACGGCTACAGGGACAGCCGCACGGAAAGCGCTATGGGAGAGGTCTATAAGACCTATCCCGAAAAGGAGCTTTACGGCCGCACAGGAATCCAAAAGCAACCCTTCAACACTGTTTACCAGCTTATGGCCGCAAAACTGCAGGAACCCGAGACCCTTGAAAAAGCAGAAACCCTGCTCCTTATCCCGGATTATTTCAATTTCCTGCTCACGGGAAAGCGCCTTACGGAGTACACAAACGCGTCAACCACGCAGCTTTTGAACCCGGATACGTGTGACTGGGATTTCGAGATGATAGAAAAGCTGGGGTACCCGAAGAAGAT
>JAGDCQ010000120.1 GCA_017958465.1 Lachnospiraceae bacterium | reverse complement strand
GAAGACAAACTGCCCATCTTCTATATATCCGTACAGGACATTATCATCATAATAATTCAGCAGGTAATAATAATTGTCGTGGGTTTCGGCATGGTTCCCGGCACCCTGCTTGTTGTCGTCATCCTGCTTATCGTCATCTTTGTCGGGATCTGTTTCATCATCCTTTTTACCGGTGTTTTCGGTAGCTGCTTTGGTGGGCTTTGCACCTTTCGTTACGCCCTTATCAGCTGATTCAGAGTCTGTATCGCCACACGCTGTGCAAACTGTAAAAACCAAGAACACAATCAAGGAAAGAATGGTTTTTTTCAAATAATAGCGTTTCATTTTTCCTCACTTAAGTCAATGCGTCTCACCGAACCAAATAAAGTTATTTAAGCTCTATCAGATACCTTTCTGCGCTGGTAACGGCATTCGCGCCGTCTGCGGCTGCGGTGATGACCTGGCGGAGCTGCTTTGTTCTTACATCGCCTACGGCATAAATGCCCGGGGCTGATGTCTCGCATGTTTCGCCGGCCTTTATCCAGCCGTTTTCCATTTCAACAACGCCTTCAAAGGTCCCGGAGTTGGGCTCTATACCTACGGCTATGAAAATACCGTTTATAGCTATCTCCCTGTCCTCGCCGGTCTTCTTGTTGTGAACAGTAACACTCTCTGTCATATTCTTGCCATTTATGGAAGAAACGGTCGAATCGTATACAAACTCTACATTCTCGCAGGCCTTGAGAGCTGTGACAAGCGACTTTGCAGCGCGGAACTCGTCGCGTCTGTGGATAATGTAGACCTTCTTGCAAAGGCGTGCAAGGAAGATGGCATCCTCAACGGCAACATCGCCGCCGCCCACAACAGCAACCTCTTTGTTTCTGAAGAAAGCACCATCACAGGTAGCACAGTAGGAAACACCCATCCCGCGAAGCTCTTCTTCACCGGGTACTCCAAGCTTTTTGTTGGCTGCACCTGTTGCGATAACGACTGTTTTGGTCTCAAGCACTTCACCGCCGTCAAGTGTGAGCTTCCAGCCTGCACCGTCCTTTTCTGCTTTTGCCACTTCTCCGTCCTTACGCTCAACCTCAAGCCTGTCACAATGAGTGCTGAACTTATCGGCCAGAGTAAAGCCGTCCACCCCGGGGATCCCGGGATAGTTATCCACTTCATAGGTGTTGATTATCTGTCCGCCCGCAGTCGCGCGCTCAAGAAGCAGTACCTTAAGCTCTGCTCTCTTAGCATAGATGGCGGCTGCCATACCGGCAGGACCTGCACCAACGATTATCATGTCATACATAGTTTCGTCCTCCTGTTCTTATTTGACTTTGTATTTATCTATTTCATCCAACGAGGAACTGCTTACCATTTCCTTAAGCTCTTCCACGGTGTTAACAACATATTTGGCCCCGGCTCTTTCAAGCTCCAAAGGGTCCGCAAAGCCGTAATAAACGCCCACGGCATCTATCCCGCATTCGTTCGCGCCCTCGATATCGTACTTGCGGTCTCCTACCATTAAAACGGTGTTTTTCCCGCTTTCACCGATACCAGCCCGTTCCAGCGCAGTATTGATCACATCTGTCTTGGTCGTTGTATCGTCGATGGCCCCGGAAACAATGTCGATGTACTGCAGGATCCCGAAGTTTTCAAGGATCATCTTTGCGAATTTCTCAGGCTTTGAGGTTGCAAGAGCCGTCATCTTCCCGCTTTCCTTTGCAGCTTTCAGCATTTCTTTTATCCCGCCGAAAAGCTCACATTCATTGATACCCTTTGTCTCATATCGCTCGCGGAAAAGCTCTACCGCTTTAACGCAGCCCTCCTGATCAAAATAGTTTGAAAAGGATTCCATAAGGGGCGGCCCTATATAGCGCTTCAGCGCCTCTCTTTCGCCGTAATCCACGCCCATGCCTTCAAAAGCGTAGACCAGGCAGTTGATAATGCCTTCCTTTGTGTTCGTGAGGGTTCCGTCAAGATCAAACAAAAACCATTTATACATATCATTCCTCAAGTTTTCTGCATAATATCCTTGTCCTGCATTGACACACTGTGATATGATTATCAGGACGATATATGTTATATTACCAAAAAAAAGCAAACTCGACAAGTATGTGGCTTAATTATTTCAAAAAAGTTCACATATTGCCCCTCGCAAATAAACGGAGGAATCATGATAATACTAGGAAAAACTCAGGATCTTACCGCCAACCGCGAAACACAGTTCGGCTGGTATCTTTCAGGTCCTAACATTCCGGAGACGGAAGGTACACTGGATACCAACGAAGTTCTCCTTCCCCGCGCCCTTGTTCCGGAAGGGTTGAAGAAAGGCGACACTGTCAGGGTCTTCGTTTCAAGAGATTCGGAGGACAGGCCTGTAGCGACGCTGGACGTCCCACCGCTTGAGCTTGGCGGGATCGCACGGCTAACCGTGAAATCAGTTACAAAGATAGGCGCCTTCCTGGACTGGGGGCTTGCAAAGGACCTGCTCCTGCCCTACCGCGAGCAGACGCACACCATAAAAGAAGGGGATTCGGTCCTCGTTGGCCTTTACGTGGACAAAAGCGGGCGGCTTTGCGCCACAGAGCGCATCTACCCCTATCTTTCCACCGAAGCGCCCTATGAAAAAGGGGCCTGGGTCGACGGCCTCCTTTACGAATATGTTCCAAACTTCGGAGCCTTTGTGGCTGTTGACGAGTGCTTTTCGGGTCTTATCCCCAAAAAAGAGCTCGCATCAGAACCGGAAGCAGGCGTAACGGTACACGCCAGAGTCACAAAAAAGCAGCCGGACGGAAAGCTGGAGCTCAGCCTTAACGACGTTGCTTCCCGCAGGATGGACTCCGACGGCGAGATCATCCTTGCTAAGCTTAAGGAAGCAGGCGGCTTCCTTCCCTTCAACGATAAGACAGACCCCGAGCTCATCAAGATCGAGTTCAACATGAGCAAAAACGCCTTCAAGCGCGCCATCGGAGGGCTTTACAAAGAGCGAAAGATAGAGATAACAGAAAAAGGGATAAAAACGGTTTAAAAAACAGCCCCGGAATTTCCGGGGCTGTTGCCATACTGTCTTTAGTTGTCCAGGAATCTCATCCTTGCGGATTCCCTTACTTTCTTCTGTACCTGAACCTGCTTTACGGGAAGGGCGCCGTTGATATCCATCTTCAGCTTCGCCTTGCAATCGTTACAGAAACGGCCGGTCTTGATCATCTTGCCGCAGTTTTCGCACTCGATACCGATATCCGAATCCTCGGAGAAGGAAAGACGCTCTTCACGTACCCAGCGCTGAATCTGCTGTACGGATACTTCGTTGTCCTCGGCAACCTGGTTGATGTTGCAGCGGGGGTTGTCGTAGATGTACTTCTTAACCTGCTCATACTTTTCATCCATAGCCTTCATACAAGCGGGGCACACAGGAGTGGACGGTCCAATGTAGTTATATAACTTTCCACAACTTCTGCAATTTCTTACTTCCATTTGATCTCTACCTCTCTTTATCAATTTGTTTTGTTTCCGGTTGCGATACTCAGCACAAAGACTTTCTCGATGCCGTTCTCCTTAAGGATTTCGGCACAGGCCTCGGCTGTAGCTCCCGTGGTGTAAATATCATCGACGATAAGCACTTTCTTCGGTTTGAAACCTGCAGAGAGGAAATCCTCCGGTTCCACAAAGCTCATGGCATCCTGCAGGTTTTTCCGACGCTCGGCGGCATCCAGGGTTTTCTGGGGTACCGTCTTTTTGTGGCGCACCAGACACCCGTATACCGGTATATCCAGCCGTTTCGAAAGCTCACCGCACAGGATGGCGGACTGATTATAGCCTCGGAAACGTTTCCTGGACGCATGTATGGGAACAGGAACAAGAGCCTGTATCCCCTCACCGGTGAAATGGTTTTTAAAGCCGGTCTCCAGCTCGTCAGAAAAGAAAAGTGCAAAGTCCTTACGGTTTCGGAACTTGTAATCACCGATCATACGCTGCATCAGCGTATTATACTCAAACACGGAAGCACTCCTGTCGAAGGATCGCTCGCGCCCCAAACAGGCGTCGCAATATTCATCCGTCGGAAAAGCCACCGGTTTACCGCATTTTAAGCAGGCAGGTCCTTTTAGATACGGCAGCATCTTTTTGCAATCGCTGCAGATCCTGCGGCCCTTTGGGACCACCACATCCCCGCATACGGGGCACGTTACGGGAAAGAGCAGATCCGCAACGCCTTTCAAAAACCCGTTCTTTTTCACTTAGAACAATTTCTCCGGGTACTCGCCGGCCTTTATGAGCTTAGCCAGCGAATCCACTACCTTCGGCTTGTCCTCGGCGTAGGTAACGCCAAACCACTTAGCCGTTGTGGGAAGAACCTTTACGGTTGCTTCATTCTTCTTGAGCATGTCGCCTACAACACCGGGAAGAAGGTATTCTGCCTTCGGCTGATCGATGTTGTCTTTAAGGAAGTCCACAAACTTTCCTTCAAGAACATCGAGGAAGTCCGGTGTAAAGCCCCACATGTTCATGGAAACAGGGGTTGTAGGAGCAACTCTTACCTCAGCGCCTTCATAGGTAGCGCCTACGACCTCATTACCGGAAAGGTAAAGATCGTAAGTTTCCTCTACTCCCGTAAGGAAGCCGTTGTCAACCTTGCACACACCGCGGGTTACTTTGCCGTTGTCGCTCAGGGTGTTGCCCATAGAGAAACCGGCCATGCAGTACTGTGCTTTGGTGTTGTTTAAGTTTACAAGGTACTCGTGGATCAGCTTGTAAGGCTCGCGACCATAGAAGTCATCGGCGTTGATAACAAGGAAAGGCTCCTTTACCACGCCACGGCAGCTAAGAACTGCCTGACCGGTGCCCCAGGGCTTCTTGCGGTCTGCGGGGCAGGTAAACCCGCCCGGAAGCTCAGTAAGCTCCTGGTAAACGTAATCCGTATCCACAAACTTCTTGATACGATTACCGATGGTCTCATCGAAAGCTTCTTTGATATCGCGGCGGATGATAAATACCACCTTATCAAAGCCAGCCTGTACAGCATCATAGATCGAGTAATCCATGATGATCTCACCTGAAGGTCCTACCTTCTCGAGCTGTTTAATGCCGCTTCCGAAGCGGCTTCCGAGCCCGGCTGCCATAATGACGAGAGTTGTTTTCATTTCTTTGTTCTCCCATATTGATACTTTTGACGGAACTTGGCGTACCGTCTTTGCGCACATTATATCACCTATTTGCGAACTTTGCACTAAAAAAATTCAGCCTAATATTTCCGATTGAACTCTTCGGAGTTTGCAGAAACCTCAGGCGTACAGCTCTGCGATCCGTTCCGACAAAGTAGTGTAACGGGTCTGCTCGCGCATATTGTCGATCATTCTGAACACAACCGAAGGATTTCCGATGATCGCAACACTTCTTTTTGCTCTGGTGATAGCAGTGTACAAGATATTTCTGTGGAACAGCTGCGCAGGCCCCGAAAGCAGCGGCAGGATCACCGCCGGATACTCACTTCCCTGGGACTTGTGGACAGTGACCGCATAGGCAAGCTCCAGCTCATCAAGGTTTGCAAAAGGGTAATCCGCAAGGCGCCCGTCGTCAAACTCTATGGTGAGGGACGAAGCATACGTGTTAATGCTCCGGATAATGCCTGTATCGCCGTTAAAGACCCCTGTCCCTTCCTGCACCACTGCGCCGTTCCGGCCTCTGACGAACCAGGGAAGGTCGTAGTTGTTCTTTATCTGCATCACCTTGTCCTTCTCGCGGAAGGTGCAGCCGTGAGCCTCTACAAAAGGGGCTTTTGCGGTGCCGGGGTTAATGTAGTTCTGCAGGACTTTGTTCAGGTTTTCCACACCCAGCTCCCCCTTTCGCATAGGGGACAGCACCTGTATGTCAAACGGATCGCATTTCAGGTGCTTCGGCAGTTTCTGGGTGAGCAGCGTAGCCACCACTCCTAATATATCGGACGAGTTTGTCCTTTTTATGAGAAAGAAATCTTCATAACCTTTTTCAATATCGGGATACTCTCCCTCGTTGATCTTGTGGGCGTTGAGGACTATATGGCTCTCCTCACCCTGTCTGAAGATCTTTTTTATCCTTACATTTTCAAAAACACCTGCCTTCAGGATATCTTGGAGAACGCTCCCCGCACCGACGGAAGGCAGCTGGTTTTCGTCACCCACAAGGATAAGCCTTGTGCCCGGGGTAACTGCCTTAAGGAGCGCGTGCATGAGCGGAAGGTCCACCATTGACATCTCGTCGATGATAACGGCGTCAGCCTCAAGGGGGTTGTCCTCATTCCTCTCAAACTTTAGCCCGCCGTCCAGGGAATCCTGGGAACGGCCGTATTCAAGCAGCCGGTGGATGGTCCTGGCTTCCATGCCTGTAGCTTCCGTCATGCGCTTTGCTGCGCGCCCCGTGGGAGCCGCAAGAAGGCACTCAAGGCCCTCGTTCCTGAAGAGCTTTATTACCGCATTGATGGTGGTTGTCTTTCCTGTGCCGGGGCCGCCTGTCAGGACGAAAACACCGTGGCACAGCGCTTTTTCCACAGCCGTGCTCTGATACTCATCAAGGTTTGTTTTCAAACCCTTAAGGGTGGCCTTCGCTTTGGCTTTCGCGGACTCTTCGCTTCCAAAGCTGTGCCCCGCAAGGTTTTTAAGCATCCTTGCCACATTCAGCTCCATATAGAACATAGCGGGAGGATAAACAAGCTGCTCGCCGCCTACTTCGTCAACGATTATCTTTTTATCGATGAGCGCAGTCTCAAAGGGGTCTGCAAGCCTTGTCTGCGACACCCCGAGAAGTTGTTCCGCGGCTTCCATAAGCTCGCTCTTCGGGAAACAGCAGTGGCCGTTTGCGACAGCCTGCCCAAGCGTATAGAGAAGCCCCGCCTTCAGCCTGTACTCCGAATCCTGCTCTATCCCCGCGCGCATTGCTATCTCGTCGGCTGTGGCAAAACCAACCCCCGGGATATCCTCCGCCAGCTTGTAGGGATTTGTGCGGATCACCTCATATATCGCAGGCCCGTAGAAATTGAAGATCTTCATGGCAAGGGTCATGGATATATCGTACTGCTGCAGGAAAACAACGGCGTCACGCATATATTGCTTTTCCATGTACTGGTTGTGGATGTCGATGGCGATCCTCTCGCTGATGCCCTTGATCCTCACAAGGAGCTCCGGCTCCTGCTCCATGATCCTGAAGGTGTCCTCACCGAAAGTCCCCACGATCCTGTTAGCCATAGCCTCCCCGACACCTTTTATGGCTCCGGAGGCCAGGTATTTTGTGATAGCGATTACATCCGTGGGGCGGGTCTGCTCGTAGGAGGATACCTTGAACTGTCCTCCGTACACGGCGTGGGTGGTCATTTCGCCGGTTAGTTTGAGGTAGTCTCCTTCGTTGACAGATAAAAAGGTGCCGACACAGGTGAGCTCGTCATCTTTGTCGGCAGTTAAAGAGAGAACGGTATAACCGTTCTCCTGATTTCTGTAAACTATTTTTTCTACGTATCCCGTTATTTCAGCCATTTCCGTTTCTCTTCATTGCCTCATACAGCTTCTGGGCAACCCCAAGCTGCCCGGATTCGGTGATCTTTTTAGCATACTCCTGATACCGCATATCGCCGAACTGCTGAAGGTAAGGGTTTTCCTCTTCTTCCTCGCTCTTAACGTTCTCGTGCATCATCTTGATGACTTTTTCCACGAAGTATGCCTCAAAGTCTTTGCAGGCCTCAAGCATTTCCTCGTCGGTAGCACCTTCAAGGTTATTGAGTTTAGAAGATATCTTGTCGGCCGCAGACTTGGACTCGCTGGCTTTCGCCTGCGCGTTGTACATATTCAGATAATCGGAACCTATGGATATGCTCATATTTACCTCGCTTTCGAAAGGCTCAAAGCCTGTTCTCACCGTGAGCAGCTACTTGCTTTAGCTTCTCAAGTTGTTAGCCTGCTGGAGCATCTCGTCTGATGCCTGGATGGCTTTGGAGTTCATTTCGTATGCACGCTGCGCAACTATAAGGTTTACTACTTCGTCCACTACCTGAACGTTTGATGCCTCAAGGTATCCCGTCACGATCCTGCTGTGCTTTAATGCGGTGTCCGTTTCCTCGTACCTTGGAGTACCTGAGTTTGCGGTCTCAAGGTAAATGGAGTTAGACGTCTTTTCAAGACCCGCAGGGTTGTTGAACTGTACGAGAGCTATCTTTACGCCTATGGGCTCGGGGTTGTTGAGCGCATCCGGATAACAGAGGTTGCCCTCGTTATCTATTGTCACTTTGGAAATATCGTAAGTATTCGGAACAGTCACCTTCTCGCCGTTCACATCGAGAAG
>JAGDCQ010000013.1 GCA_017958465.1 Lachnospiraceae bacterium | reverse complement strand
TGCGCGTTAGGCCTTGCAACGCCTGTTGCAGTGATGGTAGGAAACGGGATCGGCGCGAAAAACGGCGTTCTCTTCAAGACCGGCGAAGCCCTTGAAACAGCAGGAAAAGTGCAGATAGCCGTCCTTGATAAAACGGGGACTCTTACTACCGGTGAGCCTGTCGTTACAGATATCATCCCGGCAGATGGCGTAAAGGATGAAGATGTCCTTTCGGCTGCGGCAGGCCTTGAAGCCTTAAGCGAGCACCCTGTTGCAAGAGCGATCCTTAAAAAGGCGGAAGAGACCGGTACAAAAGGTCTTTCTGTCACTGGTTTCAAAGCACTTCCCGGTCACGGCCTTGAGGGTGTTTCAGACGGCGAAAAACTTGTAGGCGGATCCCTTGAATATGCGGGCTCCGTTGCAAAAATACCGCAGAATCTCGAAGATGCTGCGGCCGGGGTTTCACTTGAAGGGAAGACACCCCTTCTGTTCCTTAAAGGCAAAAAGGCCCTCGGGCTCATAGCAGTGGCAGACGCCTTGAAAGAGGATTCCGTGGAAGCCGTAAAACACCTTAAAAACCTGGGCCTCAGGGTTGTGATGCTGACAGGTGACAACGAAAGGACCGCAAATGCCATAGGCAAAAAAGCCGGTGTTGATGCCGTGATCGCGGGAGTCCTGCCGGAAGGCAAGCAGGAGACCGTGGAAAGGCTGAAAACCTACGGAAAAGTGGCTATGGTGGGAGACGGCATCAACGATGCACCCGCCCTCACAGCTGCGGACGTGGGGATCGCCATAGGCAACGGCACGGATATAGCCATAGACAGCGCTGATATCGTGCTTATGAACAGCACCCTTAAGGATGTGGCGGCAGCAGTGAGACTTGGGCGTAAGACCCTTAAAAATATATATGAAAACCTGTTCTGGGCATTTTTCTACAACATTATCTGCATTCCGCTGGCAGCCGGGCTTTTCGGCCTGAAGATGAGTCCTATGATAGGCGCTGCGGCCATGAGCCTCTCAAGCTTTACGGTATGCATGAATGCGCTCAGGCTTAACCTGTTTAAGCCCTCAAACGCTGAAAAAGACAGGCCCCTTAAGAAAAAAGCACAGCTTCCGGAGCAGTTTGCCCCTAAGGAAGAGGCCGGAATAGAAAAGGCCGGAATAGAAAAGACAGGAGAGGAAGCAGGAAACCCTGCTATGTGCTCCGATAACGGAACGGAAAGGAATGAGAATATGGAAACCACAGTAAAGATCGAAGGAATGATGTGCATGCACTGCGAGGCAAGCGTTAAGAAGGCGCTCGAGGCCCTTCCCTTTGTAGATGAAGCGACAGCGAGCCACGAGGCGGGAACTGCCGTTCTTAAACTCAACGGGCCCGCGGACTTTGCGCTTGTACAGAAAACTGTAGACGATCTGGGATACAAGTACCTGGGGACACTTTAAAAATAAGAGTTGCCAAAAGCCGTGAGTTGATATATCCTTTATAAAGCGTTAATAGGGACAATATTTTAGGGACAAAGGAGAATGCAGTGAAAAGATCGAATAAAAACAGAAGGCTGCTGTTTATTTGCCTTGGGCTTGTGGCAATGCTGCTCCTGGCTTGCGGGAAAAGGCCGACGGAGACTCCGTCCCCTACTCCTACGGAAGCACCGACCGCAACTCCTGAAGGAACTCCGACTCCGACAACAAGGCCCGAGCCTGTTGCGGACAACCACGAAAAGGCAGCGGATGCAGTTAAAAATATGGTCATCGGCTGGAACCTCGGCAACTATTTTGACGCTACCGGCGGCGTAAAGGCCCAGAACCGTGAGGTATCTCAATACCTTACACAGTGGGGCAATCCCGTTGTCGGCGAATCGCTTTATAAAAAGCTTAAGGACCTTGGTTTTAAGGCTGTAAGGATCCCCATCACCTGGAACTTTCACTTTGACATAGCCACAACAGAGCTTAATGCCGACTGGCTTGCGGAGATCAAGAAAAATGTTGACTGGGCTCTTAAGTACGATATGTACGTTATCATCAACGTTCATCACGATACGGGAGCGGACGGCTGGATCCGCGCTTCGGTAAGCAATTACGAGAAGTGTCAGAACCGCTACGCCCAGATCTGGAAAGGGATCGCGGAGTATTTCAAGGATTATCCCGACAAGCTCATTTTTGAGGGCTTTAACGAGATGCTTGACGAGAAGAGCGACTGGAACAATGCTACGGCCGATGCAGGAAAGGCCATCAACCTTTACAACCAGCTCTTTGTTGACACCGTACGTGCTACGGGCGGCAACAACAGCGGCAGGAACCTGATCTGCAATACCTACGCCGCAGCCCACGGCCAGGGCGTGCTTGACGCTTATAAAGTACCTGAGGACACAGTTAAAGACCACATTATCGGACAGGTTCATTTCTATTCACCTTATGAATTTGTCTCGGATCAGGGTATCACCTGGACAAAGCCCATCTATGAGTACACTTCTTATGTGGAAAAGACGGTGGATGACACTATAAAGCGTATCGGCAATGCTTTCAAAAAGAAGGGCATCCCCTGCATCATCGGCGAGTTTGCGACCGAGGATCACAAAAACACCGAAGCCCGTGTGAAATGGTATTCGCGCGTGGTTGCCGACGCAAAGGAATTCGGTATCGTATGCTTCGTTTGGGATAACGGCCACAAATACAACATGGGCCACATCGACAGGATCGGGAACGAGGACGACTTCCCGGAGATAATCGATGCGTGTGTAAACGCCGCAAAATAAACAATCACACATACACAACGAAAATTTGCGCTGTGTATGTGTTTTTTTTGTTGTTATATGCTAACTTGTGGGGTATAATCAAAGAATAAGCGGCAGTGCCCGCAGTATGGAGGTTGAAAAGTGACAAAGACCGATTATTTAAAACAGATCGACGCGGTCATCGAAAAAGGGCCGTACAAGGATAACTGGGCTTCCCTTTCGGGCAGGAAAACTCCCGACTGGTATTACAAGGGCAAGTTCGGCATTTTTATTCATTGGGGCATTTACTGCGTTCCCGCTTACGGAAACGAGTGGTATTCACGCAACATGTATCAGGATGACACGCGCGAATTCAAGCATCATATAGAGACGTTTGGGCCGCAGAAGGACTTTGGCTACAAGGATTTTATCCCCATGTTCAAGGCCGAGAATTTCGACGCCCACAAGTGGATCGAGACTTTTAAGAATGCAGGAGCAAAGTTTGTTGTGCCGGTGCTGGAGCACCATGACGGCTTTGCGATGTACGATACGGAGTTCAATCGCTGGAATGCCGCTAAAATGGGGCCTTGCCGCAATGTTGCGGGAGAGCTTAAAGAGGAATGTGAAAAGCAGGGGCTTGTTTTCTGCGGTTCAACGCACAGAGCCGAGCATTACTTCTTCATGAACATGGGCAGGACGTTTGAAAGCGATATCGATCCTAAATACGACTGGTTCGATTTCTACGCACCCGCGCATTATGAGGAAAAGTTCGGGAAAGAGATGACTGCGACCTGCGACAACGTAAACGAGGTCGGGCCTACGACAGAATGGTGCGAGGACTGGCTTGTCCGCACATGCGAGATCATCGACAGATACCGCCCGTCGATCCTTTATTTTGACTGGTGGATCCAGAACAAGGCCTTCAAGCCCTACTTAAAGAAGCTTGCCGCATATTATTATAACCGCGCAAACGAGTGGGGGATGGACGTTACCATCGACTATAAGCATAATGCTTTTGCGCCCGGGACCGCTACCTTCGATGTTGAACGCGGCGCGCTCGGCGATATCTCGGCTACTCCCTGGCAGACGGATACGGCTATCGGCCGCTATTCCTGGGGATATACAACAAACAATTCGTTCAAATCCTCGTATGAGTGCCTGACAACGCTCATAGATGTTGTTTCCAAGAACGGCATGCTCCTTCTCAACCTCGGACCCAAGCCGGACGGCACATTTACGGAAGAGGAGACGAAGGTTTTAAGCGACATCGGAAAGTGGCTCAGCGTTAACGGCGAGGGCATCTACGAGACAGTTCCGTACAAATTCTACAAGGAAGGCGAGCATCAGGCGAAGACCGGCATGTTCGCGGAGGGCGAGATCCCTTACGACGAGAAGGATTTCCGCTTCACATACAGGGACGGCATCCTTTACGCATTCCAGATGAAGCCTTCGAAAGAAGTCAAGATCACATCGCTTCACAACGATAAGTGCGGAACATGGGTCGAAAAGGTCGAGGTCTTCGGCGACAATGCCGTGGCATCCTTTGGCAACGGTGACGACGGCCTTTCCATCGTTCTTGAAAAGGAACCGGCGGACATTATGCCGCTTTGTTTTAAGATAACACTTGCGTAAACCTGCCTTAAGCTTGAAAAGAGCGGTTTTACGCCGGAGGACGGATGAATCCCGGTTACAGAAGACATAAACTGATCTATACTATAATAAAACCCATAGTTACGCTGTTCCTGAAGCTGCGCTTCGGTTTTAAGCGGGGCAGGATGCGGGAAGAAAAGGGACCATTTGTGGTGGTATGCAACCATGTCACGAATTTCGATATGCTGTTCCTTGCGTGCACCTTCAAGGAGTATATCTACTTTGTAGCGAGTGAGCACACCTTCAGGGCGGGCTTCGCTTCAAAGCTCCTTCGCTGGGTGTTTGACCCCATCGGCCGCACAAAGGCCTCCGTTGCCGGAAGCACGGTAATGGAGATGAAAAAACGCCTGAAGGCCGGCCACAGCATAGGGATCTTCGGCGAAGGCCTAAGGACCGCAAGCGGTGTGACACAGCCCATTATGCCAGCAACCGCAAGAGTAATGCAGATGTTTGGCGTGCCGATCATCACGTATAAGCTGCACGGCGGGTATCTTGCCCATCCGCGCTGGGGCTACACCATAAGGCGCGGCCACATGGAGGGCGAGCTTGTAAACATCTACACCCCGGAAATGCTTAAAAAGATGACGGCAGACGAGCTGAACGACGCCATAAACCGCGATCTTTACGAGGACGCTTACGAGTGGAACAAGGACAGGCATATCGCTTACAAAGGCAGGCGTCTTGCGGAAGGGATCGAGTTTGAGCTTGTCGCGTGCCCGAAGTGCGGAAAGCTCAACAGCATCAAGTCGAAGAAAGACCGTTTCCGGTGCGATTGCGGGCTTGCCGGCAGGTATGATGAATACGGCATGCTTTCCGGTGAAGGTTTTGATTTTACCAAAGTTAAAGAGTGGGATGAGTGGGAGCGCGGATATATCGAAAAACTTCCGGAATATGAGGACGATCACGTTTTGGCGAGCGATCCGGACCAGACGCTTTGCGAATTTGATGCGGATCACAACACGATCCCCGTGGCAACGGGAACGCTTCAGATCACGCCAAAGGAAATACGTGTCGGAGACTTTGCGGTAAAACTTTCGGATATTTCGATGTATGATATCATTCTTCAGGGATACCTGCTGTTCTCCACAGCAGACGGCAGGCACTTTGAGATACATGACAGCAAGCATAAATTTGCAGGTTTTCTGTACCAGCTGCTGATCAAAAGATACAAACCTATGGAGGAAAAGAAAAATGTCAAGCGGTCAAAGCTTCAGTGACGGCGCCGTATGGTCGGCGGTATTACTCTCGGCGGTGATACTAGGGAGCCTTATCGTCGCAAACATCATCAAAAGAAATGTGAAACTCCTTAAGAAATCTCTTGTTCCCGTATCGGTACTCGGCGGGATCATCCTTCTTATCATCTCCGTGATAGTAAAAGCGGCTACCGGCGATTACCTCTTCAACCTTGAGGTTTTCAGGGCCGGGAGCAGCAGGACGGGTATCGAGACCCTTGAGATCGTTACCTACCACTGCCTTGCCATCGGCTTCATAGCGATGACACTTCGAAAGTCCAGCAGCAGCGGAAAGACAAGGACAAGGGACGTAATAAACACAGGTGTTACGACAGTCTCCACATATCTTGTGCAGGCAACTGTCGGCCTTATAGTGACAATAATCGCGGCAAACTTTGTGCCGAAGCTTATCAAGGCAGCGGGCCTCCTTCTTGCTTTCGGCTACGGCCAGGGCACGGGCCAGGCGCTTAACTACGGCTCCATCTACGAGGGGTACGGCTTCGAGGGCGGAAAGAGTTTCGGCCTCACCGTTGCAGCCATGGGATTCTTAAGCGCCAGCCTTGTCGGTATCTTTTATCTTAACCACAAGCGCAAAAAAGGCGAGCTTACCGTCCGTGAGGAGATAAACGAGCTGAACCGCGAAAAGGTTGAGGATGACGGCGAGATCCCCATGATAGAGTCCATCGACAAGATAACGATGGAGATCGCACTTGTGGCTATCTGCTATGCCGGCGCCTACGGGATCATGTATCTCCTTGGGAATGTCGCAGGCGGCCTGAAATCCACCATCTACGGTTTCAACTTCCTGTTTGGCGCACTTATGGGCGTCATCCTTAAGCTCCTGATCAACTTCCTTCGCAAAAAGAAGATCATGAAGCGCGATTACATCAACAATTTCCTGCTGAACAGGATCTCGGGCCTTGCCTTCGATATCATGATAGTTGCGGGTATCGGCGCTATCCAGATCGATCTTATCACGGATTACTGGTTTGTACTGGTATTGATCTGCGTCCTTGGCGCAGGCCTCACCTTCGCTTATATAAAGCTTGTGAGCGACAAACTGTTCCCGGATTACGCAAACGAGCAGTTCCTTGCGATGTTCGGAATGCTTACCGGAACCGCAAGTACGGGCGTTATCCTGCTTCGCGAGGTGGATCCCGAGTTTGAGACTCCGGCTTCCGAAAACCTTGTTTATCAGAACTTCCCCGCCATCGTGTGCGGTTTCCCGATAATGCTTCTTGCGTCTTACGCTCCCCAGTCCGATATGGCGGTGTACATCTGCCTCGGAGCGGTGGTCGCCATCTTTGTGGTGCTGAACATTTTCCTGTTCAGGAGCAAACTATTTAAGAAAAAGTGAGTATTTAAGCGGGTTTTTGCAGGGAAGAGGATGATACGAAAACGTTAGAGTGCCTTTTCAATAGAAGAGATATCTTCAAAAGCAGGAGGCTAAAACGCCGGAAAGCCCGATAAACAGTGGCTTTTTCGAAAATAACAGAACAAAACCCATAAGCCGGGGCTTTACGCTCCCGGCTTATTTTATTTGCGAAAAGCTCCTTAATCGTTTCAGATAAAAAGCGGATTTTTTAAGTAGTTTATATCGTTTTTTAACCGTTTTTCCAAAAATCGATAGTAAAAATGTACAAAAAAATTAAAAAAACAGTTGAAAAAGAATACAAAGTGTAGTATAGTGAACTTACGAAAACGATTTCGGAATTTTCCTCCCGGAAAGAACGGAGGAAATCGTACCAGATCGATATAGAATTCCCCAGGGGATGGGGGTTTTATATAAAAAGCTTAATCTCGAGAGGAGAGAAAAATGAAAAAAAGAGTAATTGCACTGCTGCTCGTAGCTGTTATGGCTATGGGAATGTTTGCCGGCTGTGGTAAGAAGGAAGAGAAGAACTTCTCTGACGGCGGCAAGGTTCTTAACATCTATGCATGGAACGAAGAGTTCAAGGGCTTCTTCGAAAAGTACTATGCAAGCAAGATCCCTTCAGATGTGAAGGTTAACTGGATCATCAACGTATCTGATAACGGTCTCTATCAGCAGAAACTTGATGACGCTCTTGCAGCTCAGGCTAATGCCTCCGCTGATGACAAGGTAGATATCTTCCTTGCAGAAGCAGACTTCATCACCAAATATGCTGATTCAAACGCTACTGTAGACGTTAAGGCTCTTGGCGTTACCGATTTCAGCAACATGTACAACTACACTGTTCAGGCAGCTTCCGATTCCAAGGGTGTTGTAAAGGGCGTTTCCTTCCAGTGCTGCCCTTCAGCTCTTATCTATCGTCGTTCTATCGCTAAAGACGTTCTTGGTACCGATGATCCCGCAAAGGTTCAGGAAGCATTAAACAGCTGGTCCAAGTTTGAGTCCGTAGCAGCTACCGCTAAGGAAAAAGGCTACTACATGACAGCTTCTTTCGCTTCAACATTCCGTGTATTCTCCAACAACTGTACATCAGCTTGGGTAAACGGAAACAAGGAACTTGTATTTGACAAGGCTATCAACGACTGGATCGCTCAGACAGATATGTTCGTTGAAAAACAATACACCCTTAAAGACGGTATCTGGGATGACCCCACAACAGATCAGATGTACAAAGACGGCAAGACATTCTGCTTCTTTGGACCTGCTTGGTACTTCAACTTCTCTATGACTAAGGCACAGGATGCTGAAAAAGGCTGCTCGGGTGACTGGGCTATCTGCCAGGGTCCTCAGGCTCACTTCTGGGGCGGTACCTGGATCCTCGGTGCTGCAGGCACAGATAACGCTACTCTCGTTGCTGACATCATGAACGCTTTCACAAACGACAAGGACATCGTTTCCAAGCTCGTTGAGAATGAAGGCCAGTATCCTAACAACAAGGCTGTTGCAGCTACATACGCAGCTGACGATACAAAGGGTGCTGTTGCATTCCTTGGCGGCCAGAACGCTACCGCTGTCTTCGCAGCTATGACAGACAACATCAAGTGGGAGAACCACACAAAGTACGATCAGCTTCTTAACGAAGGTCTCCAGAACAAGCTTCAGGAGTTCTACAAGGGTTCCGTTTCCAAGGAAAAGGCAATGGAGAACTTCAAGACCTACATCAAGGAAACATATCCTGAGATCGTGGTTAAGTAATCTTTCTTACTGATCACATTTTCCGGCGGGAGTCGGATGTATGCCGTGCCGGTAAGTCCGGCACGGCATTTCTTAAAGATAGATCCCGCAACGCATCAGCAAAGAACAGACCGGTATCAGCCGGCCTACCAGGGAGAAACTAATGGAAAAACCAGCAAAAACCAAAAAGAAACATGGCGTAAGCTATGCGAAGTGGGGCTATATTTTTATCCTGCCCTTCTTCATCACATATTTTATCTGGTCCTTTGTTCCGCAGGTACTGACCTTCGGATACAGCTTCTTTAAGATGTACAGAAGCGGTCTCGACCAGATCGGACCCGAGTGGAACGGGATCCAAAACTACGTTGAACTCTTTACGACAAAGCTTGATGGTATCCCGACAGTCGTAAAATATGCCGGAAATACCATGATAATGTGGATCGCGGGCGCAATCCCCCAGTTCCTCATAGCTCTTTTGCTTGCAGTTTGGTTTACAAGCTTCAGATTGAATATTAAAGGTCAGGGCTTCTTCAAAACTGTTATCTACATGCCAAACCTTATCATGGCATCAGCGTTCTCAATGCTCATCTGGACCGTCTTCTCAGTGACGGGTCCCGTGCACTCGCTGTTTGTCAACTCTAATTTGATAACAGAGGAGTTCGACTTTTTCTTTAATAAAGTCAGCGCGCGCTCCATCGTTGCGGGCATCAACTTCCTTATGTGGTTCGGAAATACGACTATCGTACTTATGGCCGGCATAATGGGGATCGACCAGTCCCTCGTTGAGGCTGCGATGATAGACGGGGCAAGCTCCATAAAGGTCTTTTTCAAGATCACGCTGCCGCTCCTTATGCCTATCCTGACATACGCCGTTATCACATCCCTCATCGGTGGTATCAATATGTACGATGTTCCTTTCATCCTTTCAAAGGGCTACGGAACGCCTGACAATACGACGATGACGCTGATAATGAACGTCCAGCAGAAACTTTCGACGGCAAAGAACTACGGCTCCGCCGGTGCTCTTTCCGTATTGATATTCTTCTTCTCGGCTGCTTTGAGCCTTGTGGTGTTCAAATTCTTTGTACCCCATGACAGTCTCAAAAACATGAAGAAAGGAGGCAAGTGATGGCAAATACACAAAGGATCGAAAGAGCTGATTATCTGTCGAAAAAGGGCAGGGTAATGCTCATGATCTCAAGGATCTTTGTTTATCTGATCCTCTTTTTCCTCGCATTTTTGTGCCTTTTCTTCTTCTACCTGCTGATCGTCAATTCTACAAGATCGCATGCACAGCTGAATGAAGGCTTCTCCTTAATCCCAAGGGGCAACTTCCTTAAAAACCTTAAAAGCGCGTGGACGGACGGTACTGTAAACATCCCCCGCGGTATGCTGAACTCCTTCATTATCGCCATTTCCTCGTCGGTGCTGGCTACATATTTCTCGGCACTTACGGCATTTGGCATCCACTGCTACGATTTCAGGTTTAAGAAGGCGGCTTTCACTTTTATCCTTGCCATAATGATGATCCCTTCCCAGATCTCCGTGGTTGGTTTTATCAAGATGTGCAACACCTTCGGGCTTACAAACAACTACCTGCCCCTCATCCTTCCGAGCATTGCTTCGCCGGTAGTATTCTTCTACATGAAGCAGTACATGGAGAGCATCCTTCCGCTCGAGATCGTGGAAGCGGCAAGAGTTGACGGCGCATCCGAGTTTTACACCTTCAACAGGATCGTTATCCCCATAATGATGCCTGCTATCGCAGTTCAGATGATATTCTCCTTCGTGGCTTCCTGGAACAACTTCTTCCTTCCCGGAATGCTCATCGACAAGCCTGAACGCAAGACAGTGCCTATCATGATAGCTGCGCTTAGAAGCGCGGACTATAAAAAATTCGATATGGGCGAGATCTATATGCTTATCCTCTTGTCCATCATACCTGTAGTCATCGTTTATATCTTCATTTCGAAGTTCATAATCAAGGGCGTGGCTGCAGGCTCCGTAAAAGGCTGATGCAATTACCTTCTCATCTGGTTCTCCCCAGTAGAAAGAAACACCTTCCTGTTTCTGAAAAGACGACTCCTTATTTAAGGGGTCGTTTTTTCTTGTGTTTTTATTAATGAAAGTGTATAATGTGTTAAATAATAGACAGTGAAAACTTTCCAAAAGAGGCTCGAATCTCTTTTGAAAGGCAAAGAAAGGAATGGTCCGATATGCAGAACTTCAGGTTTTATGCACCTACAGAGGTCGTTTTCGGCAGGGATGCCGAGAAGGAAACAGGCAGCGTGGCTGCGAAATACGGCAAAAAAGCACTGCTTGTCTTCGGCAAGGGAAGTGTTGTGAAAAACGGCCTTCTGGCGCGGGTTGAAGAGTCCCTTAAGGCAGCCGGGGTCGGATACGAAGAGTTTGGCGGCGCAAAGCCGAACCCTACCCTCGAGCACGCGCTTGAAGGGGTCAAAAAGGCCCTTGAGATATGCGCGGACCTGATAATAGGTATAGGAGGCGGAAGCGCCATAGATACAGCAAAGGCGATCGCACACGGTGCCGCAAACCCGGAGGTTCCGCTTTGGGATCTTTGGACAAGGAAGGTGCCGCTTGAAAAGACTCTTCCTGTAGGGGCTGTGCTCACGATCCCCGCAGCAGGCAGCGAGATGAGTGATTCCGCTGTCCTTACGAACGAAGCTCTTGGCAAAAAGGCCGGTATAAACACGGACTTTAACAGGTGCAGGTTTGCGATCTGCAACCCGGAGCTTGGGAAGACCCTTCCGAAAAACCAGCTTGCAGCCGGGGTTACGGATATTATGATGCATACCATGGAACGCTATTTCATTCCGGATTCGAAATGCGCCCTTACAGACGAGATCGCGGAAGGGCTGCTTAGGACCGTGATCGAGAACGGCAGAAGAGTGGTTGAGGATCCTTCTGATATCGACGCCATGAGCGAAGTTTTCTGGGCTTCGAGCCTTTCACACAACAATCTTACAGAGTGCGGAAGAGGCAAGGATTTCTCGGTCCACAAGATGGGACATGCTCTTTCCGCTAAATATGACGTTACCCACGGGGCTTCACTTTCAGCGGTCTGGGGAGCCTGGGCAAACGCCCTTTACATGGACGCGCTTCCGCGATTTGCAAGGTTTGCAAGAAAAGTCTGGGGTGTTGAATGCGCATCCGACGAGGAAGCCGCAAAGGAAGGGATAAAAAGAACTGTAGGGTTCTTCAGGTCCCTAGGGATGCCTGTAAGCTTAAACGAGCTTGCAACGGTGCCTACTGACGACGAGATAAGGGAGCTTGCGCTCGACGCAACCCAGCAGGATACAGTAAAACTCACCAGGATACGGCCGCTTGACGCTGCGGCTGTGGAGGCTATATACCGGAAAGGAAAGTGTGAGATCAATGATCAATATGCTTGTAAATAACATCGCAAACATTATCACCGGCTTGATCGTGCTGGCTGTAGTGGTGCTGGCAGTGGTAAGCATTGTGAGACGCAGAAAGAAAGGAAAACTTTCCTGCGGTTGTGAGTGCGAAGGCTGCGCCGAAAGGGCAATATGCAGCGAAAAGCGTATAGATTAAGGGGGCAGGGCAGCCTGCACAAAAGGCGTAGTTTAGATCAAGGGGAAAAGAAATGAAGGGAAAACAAGTTAATATATTGATAGCGCTGTTATGCGTCTTGATGGCTCTTACAGCCTGCAATAAAGGAAATACGGGAAAGCCGGCCACTTTGACGCCGGGGGCAGACCCGACACAAAGCGTAACAAAGGGAGCAGAGCCTTCACCTACTGCTACGGCGACTCCTACACCTACACAGTTGCCGTACCTTTCTTATGAAAAAGCGTCGGATAAGGGAGTTTACAAGGTTCCTGCCGATGCCTTTCCAAAAGACAGCTTTATCTCGACCTGTAATACTGCGGGAGACTATGCTCTTATACAGCTCTGGGTAACGAGTACCGACCCCGAAGGTGAGATGTACTCGGGAAGCCTGGGCTTTATGCTCCTTCGTCCCGGGATCTCGGGTGAAGCCGTAAAGTTTACGCCGGGTTATTTTGTATCAGAGTCGGCTGTCCTTGCTGACGGAACGGTGTTCCTGCAGGATAGCTATGAAAAAAAAGTGTATGTATACGACAATACCTTTACGGAGCTTTATCAGATCCTTACAGGGGACTGCGGACTGCTCGAAGTCACCGGGGAGGGCGACATCTGGCTTTCTGACGAAGCTGAGAGCAAGCTCATAGTCCTGGACCGGACAGGGAAGGAAAAAACGGTAATTGATATAAAAGGCCTTGGCGTGCCCGCCGTCGATCTTGGGGTAAAGGACGGGAAACGGTATTTCGATCTCAGGTTTGATGAGGAAAGCCAAGCACCTGTCCTCATCTGCGTTGATGAAAAGACCGGTGAAGCCGTAAATACCGGCGTGCAAGTGATAGATGTCCTTAAAGGCGAAGAAGCCAAGGTGTATTACAAGTCCTTAAATATGCTCCAGCACACAGCAAGGCAGACCTGGTTCCTGTATGATCTTGCCGGGAGCGGCCACTGGATCTCGTTCCCGTACTGCTATTTGGCAGAGAGCCTTAACGGATATGACGGAAAACGCCTCTTTGTGAGCGGGGATCTGCCGGGGGTTGAGACCGAAGACGATCTTTATGCTGCCCACGCATGCCGCGTATACGACATAGAAAGCCGGACAGTGCTCGGGGAGCTTACTGCGTCGGACCTGCCTTCTTACGCGCGCTACCAGTATAAAGCCCTTATGGAGGACGGAACGGTACTGCTTTCGGGCTTTGATGAAGAAAACAATGAGGAATTGCTCCTGTGGGATATTGGCGCCTGCGAGCCTTCGCCTGTACCCTGCTTTTTCGATCTTGATGAAAAGGGTGCCGAGGAAACGCTTGAAGCCTTGAGGGTTTATTACCGTGAGAAGTACGGTATTGTATATGAAACTGTCCCGCTTAAGACTTTATCACAGAATCCGGCGATCATGGTACTTAAAAATATCGATGTCCTGAATGTACTGGCCTCGGGTGTTGCAAGTAATCCGGAGGAGTTCAAAAAGGACGCTGACGGGATCGCGATACGTCTGGAAAACATATTCGGGCACGAGCACGGAAATATCGAATTCAAGCCACACCTTTTCCCGCCGCTTTACAAAAAGCTGTACGGCGAGAGAAAACAGGAGGACTTTTTCAGGTTTGTGGATGCGGCGCGCAGCGGGGAAGCTACCTTTGAATGCACTGAGGACAGCTATGGCTGGGTCCTTGGGCGTTTTGCAATGTATTACTATCCGGCGGCCACGGGCTGCATCACGAGCGCTTACGACTCGCGGAATCTGGCATCCTGGAACGGGGGCCGGGGGACTGTTCCGTACTATCTTCCGGTGGATGAATCCCTCAAAGTGCTGGCGGATTTTGAACAGCTTGTCTGCGATATCATAAACGACTCCGTGAGCGACGATTACACAGACTTTGAGAAGGCGCTTGCGCTGTATGAGTATATTACACTGAATTGGAGATACGACTACGACCTCTACGAACATATCTACGACCCCGATTGGGATGATGTGGGATCTATATACCGCTGCATGAAGGACAGGCTCGGTATCTGCTGGGAGATCGCAGGAGTTTATGATTACCTTCTTTCGCAGTGCGGGGTTGAGGCTCATGAATCTAGCGGCTACAGCCCCGAGACCGACGAAAACCATGCATGGAGCTACGTGAAGATCGACGGAAAAGCCTACAACACGGATGCGACGTGGGGGCTTACTGTGGGCGGAATGGCAGACCTTTCTTATTTCCTTTTTACAGATTCAATGAGGGAGAACAGGGACGGTTACCCTTTCAAAGGGACTATGCTGATCGGCACAGATGAGATGCTCAGGGAAAAGAACGGTTTTAAGGCAGATGATGAGCGATTTGCGCCGCTCTGGGGCGGATACTACATCGGTATGGACCGGACGGCGAAAAAAGTACTGTATTATAAAGACGGAAAGATGCAGAGCTTTTATTACGGAGACTGAATAAAACTAAAGGTCTGTTGCGGAGCCTGGTCAAGGCAGCGCAACATAAGGAAAACCCGCTTTAACGCGGGTTTTTCTTTGTTGCTTTCTTCTTTTCGTCTGCCTTTTTTATGCTGGCTTTCACGGCCTCAAAGGTCTTGTCGCTTATATAATGTTCTATGCGGCAGGCGTCTTCTGTTGCGGTCTCTTCGTCCACACCGATATCCATAAAGAGTTTTTTCAGCACCGTGTGACGCTCGTATATGCGGGCGGCGTGCGCGGCCCCTTTCTCGGTAAGTATGATAAAACCGTTCTCATCTTTAAGGATCATCCCTTCGTCCTTCAAAAGTCCAAGGGCCCTGCTTACGGAAGGCTTCGAATAGCCGAGGTATTCGCCGATATCTATCCCGCGGACAGAGTCTGAGTTTTTTGAAAGAACATATATAGCTTCGAGGTACATTTCACCGGATTCCTGTAATGACATATGACAGCCTCCTTAATTCAAATACATTCGATAATAATGATTATAGCATAAAAGATGAATGCTGGGTAAAAAAAATAGGAAAACACAAAAATATCAAAAAAGTGCTTGACAGGTTAGCCCAGCCTAACTATAATAGCCTGTGGTTAGAGAAAGCTAACCGATATTTTTGGTGCGTCGGTTAGCCGCGACTAATTATTTATCTAAAGGCGGGAGGAAAATATGATGCCTCTTATTTATGCTGAAACGGGCGAAACGCAGATAATAAAGAAACTCGGTGGAAGCCCTGAAGTAAAAAAACATCTGGAGGATCTTGGCTTTAATGTGGGCGGTGAAGTAAGCGTGATAAACACACTTGGCGATAACCTGATCGTGAAAGTTAAGGAAAGCCGTGTTGCGGTCAGCGACGAGCTGGCCAGAAGAATAATGGTCTAGGAGGAGAATGCAGTGAGAACATTAAGAGATGTTAAGATCGGAGAGACCGTGAAGGTTGTGAAGCTTCACGGAGAGGGTGCTGTTAAACGCAGGATCATGGATATGGGTATTACAAAGAATACTTCTGTTTATGTCCGTAAGGTTGCGCCCCTTGGCGATCCCGTTGAGGTCACCGTCAGGAATTACGAGCTTTCGCTTCGAAAAGCGGATGCAGAGATGATCGAAGT
>JAGDCQ010000119.1 GCA_017958465.1 Lachnospiraceae bacterium | reverse complement strand
ATGTCCCACGAGATCCGCACCCCCATGAACGCCATCATAGGTATGTCGGAGCTGGCGCTAAGAGAGGATATGCCGGACAGCGTCCGGGAGTACATCGGACAGATCCAGAGCTCCGGAAGGGCGCTTCTTGCGATAATCAACGATATCCTGGACTACTCCAAGGTGGAAGCCGGAAAGATGGAGCTTGTGGAGGACAACTACGAGCCATTGAGCGTTATCCACGATATAGTTTCCATTGTTTCCACAAGG
Source organism: Lachnospiraceae bacterium (assembly GCA_017958465.1). Classification (GTDB taxonomy): domain Bacteria; phylum Bacillota; class Clostridia; order Lachnospirales; family Lachnospiraceae; genus SZUA-448. The sequence goes on along the minus strand of JAGDCQ010000119.1, from coordinate 2,280 downwards.
ATCGGCGGGAAGGATCTTGAGCTTTTGCTCGACATCTCCCCCGATGTTCCAAAGGTCCTGTACGGCGATGCCTTAAGGCTTAACCAGATCCTCATAAACCTGACAAATAACGCCGTGAAGTTTACCGAGAGCGGGCATATCTGCATCCGCCTTACAAGCGAGCTTGACGCGGAAGACAACACCTGCGCCCTTACTTTTGCCATAGAGGATACCGGAATAGGCATTAAGTCCGGAGACGTGAATAAGCTCTTTGAATCCTTCAGCCAGGCAGATACAAAGCGTAACAGGAATGTGGAGGGCACGGGCCTTGGTCTTGCCATCGTAAAGAGCCTTGTGGCCCTGATGGGAGGCACCGTTTCCGTAAAGAGCACCTACGGCGAAGGCAGCACCTTCTCGTTCACCATAAAGCAGAAGATAGTGGACGGATCGCCGTTTATCAGCATCAGCAAACCCTCGGGCTATGTGGTGGGCGTGATCTGCGAAAATACGCATCTTCTGGCATCTATCGAAAAGAACCTTTCAATGCTTGGGATAAAGGAGAAAAACCTTAAGTGGCAGGAGGACCTTGCGGGCTCTGTTGCCGCCTTTAACGACAGCAACCCGGGAAAGGAAAAGTTCATATTTATAGACGAGAGCGTTTTCCCCGGCAAGACAGAAGAGTTTGCAAAACTGAGCGAGGAATATCAAGGTATCACCTTTGTTGTCATGGCAATGATGTCCACCGACATAAGGCTGTGGAGGGAGTATAAGCGGATAACAGTGGTAAAGAAGCCCATCTCCGGGCTTACAGTAGCATCCCTGCTCTACCACACCGCAGAGACCACAGAGCTTGTAAAGAATTCGGATTTCATCGACTTTGAGGCGCCTGACGCAAAGGTCCTCGTAGTGGACGACAACTCCGTAAACCTCACGGTTTCCAAAGGCCTGTTAGAGCCGCTCAGGATGCGGGTGGATACAGCCATGTCCGGGAAAGCCTGCCTCGAACTCATCGACAAAACGCAGTACGACATCATTTTTATGGACCATATGATGCCCGGGATGGACGGCGTGGAGACCACCCATGTAATAAGGCGTATGTTCCCAAGTTACGCGGAAACCCCTATCATCGCCCTTACGGCAAACGCTGTGCGTGAGGCAAGGGAAATGTTCCTTAGGGAGGGCCTTAACGATTTCATCCCCAAACCCATCGAATCCAAGATACTTATGGCAAAGATAAAGCAGTGGCTGAGCCCTGCGAAGGTCCACAAACTGTCAGCCGAAGAGGCCGACAGGCTGCAGAAGATGTCAAAGGATATACCGGACCTTGAGACCCTTACCATAGGCGATCTTGATATAAAGAAGGCCAAAGAGGCTACCGGCGACAAGGTCTACTGGGATGTGCTCCGGGAGTACACAAGGGCCATCGAGCAGAAGGCTAAGACCATCAACGACCTGTTCAGGGCCAAGGACTGGCGAAACTTCACCATAGAAGTCCACGCGCTAAAGAGTTCCTCCAGGCAGATAGGGGCATACGCCCTCGGGGATATGGCAGCGGAGCTTGAGGATGCGGGAAAGACCGGAAACCTTGCGGGGATCCTTAAAGCAACAGGGCCCATGCTTGAAAAGTACAGAGGCTACCTGCCTCTTCTTTCGCCCTACTTTTCTGCTCCGAAGAAAACGTCAAGTAAGGGCAGGCTGTCCGATAAAAAGCTGTTCGAGCTCCTCGGCCAGTTCCGCGAAGCCACAGAAAATCTCGACAGCGATGAAATGGACCGTCTGTGCGCGATCATAAACGACTACAAGTTTGAAGGCGCGGAAAAAGAGCTTGTAAAGCGGCTTACCGAAGCCACAGGCAATATAGACGTGGAGACTTGTGCAAGTATAATAGATGAGTGGGAAGCTCTCAGAAAGAAGTGAAAATGGTATATTTGATATTTGGCTGTCTGTTTGCTGCGGGTGCTGTCCTTTCGCCCCTGCTCTTCAGGCTCACTTACAGGAAAAAAAGCGTGAAGGTCGTGGAGAGCCGTGAAAAGCTGAACGTAAAGGAAAAGGAGTTTTCAAGCATCACCCTTCAGCACGCGGTAACGCCAAAGGATGATCCGGAAAACATAATCATCACGGATGTTATCCCGGTGCACGAGCCCGACGGGGCAGAGCTCAAGCTCAAGATCGACAGGACGACGGGACAGCCTGTGAAAACACCTGTAAAGTCCTTTATCACTGTGCCTGTTGCCATGTTTTTGGCTGCGCTCCTTTGCTTTGGCCTGTATTTGCTCGAAACCTTCTTCAAGCCCTCGGATT
>JAGDCQ010000118.1 GCA_017958465.1 Lachnospiraceae bacterium | reverse complement strand
TCCATAACGCCGGTGTACTGGGTCTTTGCCCCTATATAGCGGTGGATGAACCCGTACTTCCAGGAGTTCTCGTTCAGCCAGTTATAGCCCTGGGTAAGTGTGATAACGTCAGCGGCATACCCCGTCCTGTGCTCGGAGCTTACGCCGGGCACGCACTTCGTACCGCCTGAAGCGTAAGGGTTATCGCCGTAAGAAGGATTCTGCTCCATTCTGGTTTTCCAGTAACCGTCCTGCATCTCGAAAGTCCTGTAGGCGCCGGTATTATCGATTATGAAATACGACCCGCCGTTCCTTACGCAATCCCTCGCAAGTACGGAGATGGCGTTTATCATATCCGCCGCAAGCATACACTCAGGATCTGTCGAGATCGTGCGCGTAGTGCGGGAGCTCATAACGTTTACAAGGTTTGCGGTGTCGCCGGTCGTAAGGAGTACATAGTCGTAGTTTACGAGCGTTCCGGGCTTGATGGAATAATTCGTTGCGGGAAGCGCCGGTGTAGGCGTAACAGCAGGGCAAACATCCGTAACCTCTTCTGCAAGCACCTCAAACTCCAGACCGTTGCCGGTAACCTTGTAACCTGTCGCAGTCACTTCCGTTATCTTAAGGCCTGTAGAGCGCGCAAGCACAGTTCCGTTTACGTCTTTTTCATCCAAAAGCCACAGGTCGTCTGTTATCTCGCGCTTTACAACAGGCGCTCCGTCTAAGCGGTGGCGGTCAAGGACCGTAACATCAAAGAAATAGGTTTTCCCGTCCGAAACAGCGGAAACAACAGTGCTTCCGGCCCTGTGCAGCTCAACCTTGTTGCCGTCCCCAAATGTGAGGATCGACCCGTCGTAGGAGAACAGCGAAGAAAACACATAGCCCTCCGCGGCAAACACAGGGGTATCCCCAAGGTCCCATACAAAAACTCCGGAGGACGTGTGCTGCGGCACAGGAACAGCGGTTACCACAGACGTGTCCACATAAGCAGGCGTCTTTGTGGTGAAATACTTTGAGGAACTGTAGCCGTCCCTGCCGTCTTCAAGGGTAACGTGATACCACCCGGTCTCAAGGCACTGCTCTGTAACGGTGACAGGCGTAGCCTCGTATATCCAGGTGATCACATCCCAGATCACGTCCGGTTTCTTTCGCATATTAACGCCTGATGTGGCATACATCTTGACAGGCTCCAGCTTCTTGTAGGTGTAGACTATAGGAGTCGGAGTAGGTGTCGGCGTATTTGTAGGCGTTGGCGTATTTGTAGGTGTAGGTGTATTTGTGGGCGTAGGTGTCGACGTTGGAGTCGGCATCGGTGTAGGTGTTGGCGTCGGCGTAACAGTCGGCGTCGGGGCCTTTGTAGCCTCCACAGCGCCCGTCGGGTCTGTCACTCCGATAGAGGTCTTGTCAGTTGGTGTAACACCGCAGCCCCCCACCAGAATAGCGACCAAAAGGACTATCGCCATTAATCGTTTTTTCATAGTCATCACACAGGATCCTGATCCTGTTCTTTCCTTTCCAGGCAGTGCATTACCCCGTTCCCCCCGGAACACTGCTCATGATCCCCCATTATAGCCGGCCGGACAAACCTGCCAACGACCGCGCGTTGGTATTATACTATGATTCTTTCTGATTGTAAAGTCTAAGCGGAAACGTGCGCCGCTAGGCGCACAAGAAAAAGAGCCAAGGCAGATGTTCTTCAGCCTTGGCTCTTTATATACCTTTTTTTACTTTAACATGTCGACCAGGATACAGTTACCCGTCCATCCCTCGACAGTAAGTACGTATCTATCTATAAAGACATCAAAGTAAACATAACCTGCGATCACTTTCTCAGATAACTTGACTGCCTTTTCATCGCCATCATAGACGGATGCCAGGCCATAGGATTCAAGTCCCCTTATAGCACCATCGATGATCTTCTCGCGCGGCAGGACTTCCAACCCGCTTTGAACCGAATAAACAAATGTTCCCGCAAGTGCATTTCCGCCCGGATCCAGAATTATAAGCGCCGAGTTTCCGGTAAGAACCCCCTCTTTAGTCTCTTTCAGCTCAACCTGTTTTACGGCAATATTATCGTATATATCAACACTGAGCTCTTCACAGTTTTCGAGACCAAATGCGATCATATAAAGTGCCCTTGCTTTATTAACAAGAACATCGTCACCTGCTATATCTTTGTCGTCAAAGCTCTTGTTACTGATAAAACCTTCTATAACCGCTTTCTCGGTATCAACCCATATCTTGTAGTTTTCTCCGGCAAAAACAGCGTCAGAATAATAAACGTCCTTCTCATCCTTCTCAATTCCGGTATATACCGCACCGGAGTCGATTTTTCCAATAGACTCAAGCACCTCTTTCCCTATCCTGTCTTCAATGGAAGAAATCTCACGTTTTTTCTCTGCAGCTATAGCAGTTCGTGCAGAAAGCCCTACCACGCAGGCAAGGACAATAACAGAAAATACGGTCAGTATTATTCTTTTTTTCATAAGCTATCTCCTTTCTTCTAAGAAAAGCCCGATCATTTAAGCTGATCAACAAAAACAACATCAAAAGTTTGCGCATCAATATATGCACCGTATGCCGTAATTGTAACGCTGTTTTCACTCTGTTTATAGCGAAACACCACTTCATAACACGGGGTATCGTTCCAGTTTATAAGGTTCACCGATGCGTTATCATAATCAACCTCTCTATTATATTCTGCATCCTTTTCAAATGCAGATTTCAAGGCTTCTGAAGATAAAACAGCCTCTTTTGCCGTATTCAAAGCTAAATCCATTTTCTCTTTAGCAGACAGTTTTGAATAATCCGGTTGGTGTTGTTTTCCACAGGATACAAGCAACACGGAGATAATAGCAACGATGAGCACTAAGATCTTATTGTTCATAAATCTCCTTTCTATACACCAATGGGAGTAACATCTTGTTACAAGCGAAATATACCATATCCCCCCCCTTTTGTCAATAGTAACATAAATTGGTCGCTGTCAAGTAATCGTTTGCAAGTTTTTTATCCCCCTTGAAACCCCAAAAACGATATGCTACAATTAATCCAATAGTTCATTCAGGGTGTGCATATGAAAGAAAAGAAGGTAATTTCATTAGAAGATAAAATGTGGATAAGGCTCCTGTCCGAGAACATAAGGCGTGTTGTCTACACGTCTATGATCCTCGTGATCGGTCTGCCTGCGCTTTTTCTGGTCTATATGCTGTTCCCCGTCAGCGAAGGCGTGCGCCTGATCTTTCAGGGCGCTTTTATAAGCTTCGAGATCGTCTCCATCGCCTTCCTGATCCTTTCGTCAAAGGCCATGATGAAGCGCGACTACGATATGACATTTTTCGCGGTCTACAGTTTTTGGGGCTTCGTCGAATTCTTCGGCTTCCTTATAGCCAGCATCCTGTATTTCGAACAGCAGGATCTCACAGTTTACTACCTGACCCTCGCGGCCATAACCATTATAGCCCTTATGAATACGAAGATCATGTGGATTTATGTTGGTTTTGAGATGGTCTTCACCGTTATCCTTATGTATGTTATGCAGATGCCGCCTCACCAGATCGTTGGCGTGGGCATGGCAAACGGCATGTTTGTGCTGCTTTCAAGGGTTCTTTACAATTCGCAGGTGTCTTCACATTCCATGGAACAGCAGGTGCGGAGCATGGAAAAAGACTCCGAGGAGGACCCCCTCACCGGTATGCTCAACCGCCGCGGCCTCGAGCACAAGATCCGTTCCTCCTGGGACCAGGCTGTGCGTAACAAGCACATTGTTGCCGTGATAATGATGGATATCGACAATTTCAAGAAATATAACGACACCTTCGGCCACCCGCAAGGCGATGAGTGCTTAAAGCGTGTTTCTGCCGCAGTAAAGAAGGCCGCAAGCCGTTCGACAGACGTTGCTGCCCGCGTAGGCGGCGAAGAGTTTCTTGTGTTCATCCCGGAGGCAGGCAGTGAAGTTGAGGCCCTTAAGCTTGCGGAAAAGATCAGAAAAACCGTTGAAGGCCTGAAGATCCCCCATGCTCCCACGGTTTCAAACGAGTTCGTAACTATCAGTGTCGGCGTTGCATATGTTGTTCCTGACGAAAGCGACACCCTGCAAAAGCTTTACGGCGAGGCTGACAAAGCCCTCTACTACGCAAAGCGCAACGGCAGGAACTGCATCGTCTGCGGCAAATACCTCTACAACCGTGAGGGCGCCCACCAGATCAACACAAAAGAAGCTCCTGAAAGCAAATAACAAGTCCGGTACAAGTATAAAGCGGCTGCCGCAACGGCAACCGCTTTTTTCATCTTCAAATATTGCCTTCAAACCGGCCGGATGCTCCGCAGGGGAGTATCAGCCCGGTATCCCTCACCGGGAGTCCGATCTCGGAAGCCGTGGTCGTCCCCTTAAACTTCGATCCTACCTCGAGATTAAGAATATATGTCAGGACGGAAGGCGCAAGCCCTGTAGTATATGAGTTAAGCAGGAAGAACAGCGGGGCGTCCGACAAAAGACCGGAAGTAAGTTTAACAAACGGGTAAAGGGACTCTTCTATCTTCCAGATCTCGCCCTTTGGGCCGCGTCCGTAAGACGGCGGATCCATTATAATACCGTCATATCTGTTCCCACGCCTGAGCTCTCTTTCAACAAGTTTTACGCAATCATCCACAAAAAACCGTATCGGAGCGTTTTCAAGGCCCGAAACTGCGGCATTTTCCTTCGCCCACTGCACCATTCCCTTTGATGCGTCAACATGCACCACTTCAGCACCGGCCGCAGCCGCCGCAAGGGTAGCACCGCCGGTGTATGCAAAGAGGTTCAGGACCTTCACCGGCTTTTCCGGATCCTTCGCTTTGCGCTTACGGATCAGCTCCGAAAACCAGTCCCAGTTC
>JAGDCQ010000117.1 GCA_017958465.1 Lachnospiraceae bacterium | reverse complement strand
TCAGCTCCCCGTCCATATCGGCGCACACGAACCAGATGCCTTTTTCCTTCAGCTCCTCAATGATCGCCGAAATGTTTGTGACCTTCGCGACAGGCGTGTAGTTGAGGGCTCCCGCCGAAGTCTTTGCAACGGTCGCGGTAAGCCCGACAGCCCTTCTTTTCGGGATGATGACTCCATGGGCTCCCGCCTGGTTTGCAGTCCTGATGATGGCCCCCAGGTTGTGCGGATCCTCGATCCCGTCCAGAATGATAATGAAGGGATCCTCGCCTTTTTCCTTTGCGGCGTTCAGAATGTCATCAACCTCGGCATACTCGTAAGCCGCCGCATAAGCGATAACGCCCTGGTGCTTCCCGGTTTCGGAAAGCTGGTTCAGACGCTCTGCCGTCACATACTGGATTATGGCGTCCGTCTTTTTCGCCTCCCTGAGGACTGTCTGGATGGGCCCATCCTTACAGCCATCGAGGACAAAGACCTTATCTATGGTCTTTCCCGCACGGAAGGCTTCTATTACGGCATTTCTGCCTTCAATGGTAAACTCTTCGTATCTCATTCTTTACTCCAAACCCGTAAGGTCTCGAGGGCTTCAAACCCTGTTTTTAAGAGCTCAAGGACCCTGTCGTACCTTTCCGACATGTAAAGATACCCAACAAGGGCCTCAACCCCGGTAGCTATCCTGTAGTCCGAAACCGAGGCGTTTTTTGCGGTAGTATAGGACTTTGCGTTCCTGCCGCGCTTAAATACAGCCTCTTCTTCTTCGGTAAGGATATCCTTTATGGCAAAATAAAGGTCCTTCTGCGCCTCTGCCTTTACTATGGCACTCTTCTGCCTGTGAAGCTTGTTTACCTGCGTGTTTCCGTGCTCCACCACGAGAGTGCGCACTACCAGGTCGAAAACGGCATCACCTATAAAAGCAAGGGTGAGGGGCGAATAGGTCGCCGGCGACTCTGCTTTCATCCCGAAGGCACTGCAGATATCCGATACGGGCAAGAAGCCCTTTAAGCCTTCTTCCATTTAACGCCCTCTCTGGTATCCTCAAGGATTATCCCTTTTTCGGCAAGTGCATTGCGGATAGCGTCTGCCTTTGCAAAATCCTTTGCCTTCTTGGCTTCCTTACGGAGAGCTATCTGCTCCTCCACATATGCCGCAAGCTCGCTGTCTTCCTCTTTTGCCTCTTCCTTTTTCACAGTAAGGTCAAGGCCAAGGACCTTGTCAAAGTCACGCACAAGGGCAAGCTTCGTAGCATCATTCACATCGGCTTTAAGCATATCGTAAAGCACTGTTATGGCCATGGAAGTGTTTATATCATCTGCGATGGCATCCGAGAACTTCTGCTTGTATTCATCAAAAACAGCTGTATCAATGTCTCCGTCTTCCTTAAGCTCAAGCACGCGCTTTTTAAGCTTGTTGTAAGCTGTAACCGTGTTATCAAGTATCTCGAAGGAAAACTCGAGAGGCTTGCGGTAGTGTGACTGGAGGCAGAAGAACCTGTAAGCAAGCGGATCGTAGCCTTTTTCCTTGAGCACCGAAACCGTAAGGATGGCACCCTTTGACTTGCTCATCTTGCCGCCCCTGTCGTTAAGGTGCTGCACGTGGAACCAGTAATTGCACCACTTGTGACCAGTGAAGGCCTCGCTCTGCGCGATCTCGTTCGAGTGGTGCGGGAACATGTTGTCAACGCCGCCGCAGTGGATATCCATCCGCTCTCCAAGGTGCTTCATACCTATGCAGGAGCACTCTATGTGCCAGCCCGGATACCCTACGCCCCAGGGGCTTTCCCATTTAAGAGCCTGAGCCGCAAATTTGGATTTTGTGAACCAGAGGACAAAGTCGTTCTTGTTGCGCTTGTTTGTATCCTCGGTCACGTCGTCACGGGCACCCACAAGCATCTCCTGCTCGTTCTGGTTACCGAAAACGTAATAATTCTTAAGCTTGGAGGTATCAAAATAGATATTCTCCCCTGCCTTATAGGCATATTCCTTTTCAAGGAGCACCTTTATCATGTTCTGGAACTCAGGGATGCAATTTGTGGCAGGCTCGATAACGTCCGGCTTTTTGATGTTCACCAGAGCACAGTCGTCAAAGAAAGCCTTCGTGTAAAACTCAGCAATCTCCATAACGGATTTATGCTCGCGTTCGGCGCCCTTGAGCATCTTATCCTCGCCGTTGTCACCGTCGTCCGAAAGGTGTCCCACATCGGTGATGTTCATGACACGCTTAACGTCATACCCCAGATAACGAAGCGTTTTCTCCAGCACATCCTCGCAGATGTAGCTGCGGATATTGCCGATGTGCGCATAGTGATATACGGTAGGACCGCATGTGTACATTGCCACTTTCCCCGGTTCATTAGTAACAAAGTCTTCTATCCTTCTCGTGGCACTGTTGTACAGCTTCATAAAAGAACTCCTTCATCTTGTTTGATAATATATAAATTCGCTTTGTCTTTTTTGGTGCGTTTGATGATACAATCTCCCACCTGTTTGTATTCGGCAAGGAGCGAAGCATCCTCCTCCGCTTCCGCGATAGCGTTGTAGATCAGGTCGGGCTGCGAGCTGATCTTGTAGAGCAAAAGCTTTAAGATGCCCTGCTTTATCTCCGTGTAATCCCGCTTGCCAAGACGCCTTTCGGAGAAGGTGTAGCCAAGTCCGGAGTGCAGCTCGATGTGGTATTCATCCTCGTTAACACTGAATTTGATACAAGGTACGCGATAATCCCCTGACAGGTTGAAGATAAATGTGGAATTGATGAGCAGCACGCCGCAGCCGTTTTCCACAAACCCTACCATACCCTCTTTCTCCACATAGCTCATATCCTTGTCGTCAGGCCAGTAAATGGATTCATCCGGTTTTCTGAAGCTCTGCATACGGCGGATGATCCTGCCTCCGAACAGTGTGAAATAATCCGGCTGGATGTATGCAGGTTCCGGTTCAGGCTCGGGCTCCGGTTCAGGCTCGGGCTCCGGTTCAGGTTCCGGCTCAGGTTCCGGCTCGGGCTCAGGTTCCGGTTCCGGCTCAGGCTCAGGTTCCGGCTCAGGCTCGGGCTCGGGAACAACTTCTGCCACAGGCTCCTCCACTGCGGGCTCTTCAGCCACAGGCTCCTCAACTACAGGTTCAGGCTCCGGTTCGGGAG
>JAGDCQ010000116.1 GCA_017958465.1 Lachnospiraceae bacterium | reverse complement strand
TAAGCCCTTTTTGTACACAATTTTAAGCGTTTTAAAGCAAAAAACGCAGCCGTCGAAATGGCGGCTGCGCCCGGTGTTTACTTTTGTTTTTCTGAGAAGGTAACCTTTCATCTTGTATTCAAGGGATTCACGCCCTCGAAACTCGTTGATCTCCTGCACATAAGTGATCGAAAGCCTTATGCTGCCGGACTGTCCGTGGTACATGTCATCAATGCTCTCTGCGCCGTAGCAACGCTCTATGTCGCGCTCGAACTGCTCCCTGTCGCCGAAGTAGACCACATCTGTTACTGTCTCGTATTCGTCTTTAAGGGACAGCCTGAGGAACTGGCCTTCTTTCCCTATCTTCCTCGCTGACGTGAGAACGCAGTTCTTTGCGGCAAAGAGGGGCTCGGGGTTTCCGTTTCCAAAAGGCGCAAGGCGTTTCATCTCGCGACAGAGCCGCTGGGAGGCGCGGTTCAACGGCATTACGACATCTATGCTTATCTTCTTGAAAAGATCGTTCTCCGTCAGAGTGCAGTTGGCGTTCAAACGCTCCCGCAAAGCGGCAACATTGCCCTTTTCAAGGGACATCCCTGCTGCCATTGCATGGCCTCCGAAATGAAGCAGGAGGTCGCTGCATTTCTCAAGCTCTTCCGTAATGTTGTAATTCTCGATAGAGCGGGCAGAGCCTTTTACATCCTCTTCTCTTGCGGTAAGGACGATGGTGGGCCTGTCATACTTTTCGCGGATCCTGCCGGCCACAATGCCTGCAATGCTCTCATGGCAATCCTCAAGAAGGAGCACAAGGACCTTATCCTTAAGGGCGTCTGTTTCTTCTATGAGCTTTACAGCCCTTGCTGTAGCCTCTTTTGTGATCTCCTTACGGTCATTGTTGAGACCCATAAGGTTCAAGGCTTCGCCTGCGCCTGTGTTTTCATCGCTCTTTAGAAGCTCAAGGCCTTTAAGGGCCGTATCAAGGCGTCCTGCAGCGTTAAGGCAGGGACCGATTATAAAGCCCAGCGCATAAGTGTTCATGCCGGAAGGCTCAACCTTCTGCGCCCTCATAAGCTCTTTCAGGCCCGCGTTCACAGGGAAACCGTCAACGCCGTCGAAAACAAACTTTTCAAGGCCAAGTCTTACGATCAGGCGGTTTTCATCCTGAAGCTCTACAACATCGCAAACTGTTGCTGTTGCCGCGATCTCGATATATTTCTTTACAGTATCGAAACTGTGTTTTTCGTTTTCACCGCAGTTTAAGGCTTCGATAAGCTTCAAAGCCACTACTGCGCCGCAAAGCTCGGTGTAGGGATACCTGCACTTCGCATACTTGGGATTCAGGATCACCGCCGCGTCCGGCACATTTTCCGGGATATCATGATGATCTGTAAGGACCACCGTTATCCCAAGGCTGTTTGCAAGCGCGATCTCTTCTACGGCACGGATCCCGTTATCGCATGTGATTATCAGCGAAATGCCGTCTTCTTTTGCTTCACGGATGATGTTTTCATTTATACCGTAGCCGTCCTTTATCCTGTCGGGAATGCGCACCGAAACATCGGCACCCAGGGCCTTAAGGCCGTCTTCAAGGATATATGTGGCTGTGATGCCGTCCACGTCATAGTCTCCCACAACGCGCAGCTTTTCGCCACGGGCCACCGCTTCACGGATAAGCCCGCAGGCCGTATCCATCCCGCGCATTTCAAAAGGCGGATAAAGAGCGTCATAGCCGGCATCAAGGACTCTTAAGGCATCCTCTTTCTCGTGAATGCCCCTGTTACAGAGCAATTTAGCAGTAACCGGGAGCAAAGAAAGCTCCCGGGACAGTTTTTCAAAATCACCTTTTTTGTTTTTGATCACCCATTTTTCCATTTACTTCTCTTCTACCTTCTTATGTGACTCAAAGAAATGCCACAGCGGACCGGAGATCATTACGGACGAGAACGCACCGGCAATGATACCTGCAAGAAGCGGGATCGCGAATTCTCTTACGGAATCAACGCCGAATACCGCAAGCGAGATGACCATAAGGAGTGTTGTGATGGAAGTATCGATGCTTCGTGTCATTGTCTGACTGATGCACTTGTTTACGATATCCTTGTTATCAACCTTGCTGCCGGCCTCGCCCTTCTCTTCACGGATCCTGTCGAAGATAACGATGGTAGCGTTGATCGAGTAACCGAGGATCGTAAGGACGCACGCGATAAATGTGCTTCCGACGGTAAGGAGACCCGCACCGATGATGTAGGTGAGGATTACCATAACAACGTCGTGGATAAGCGCGATAACGGAGCTTATAGCAAAGTCGAACTTTCTGAATCTGATGTAAATGTAGAGGAGCATGCAGACAATGGCGATACCCGTTGCCCATGCTGCATCCGCACGCATCTCACCGCTGACTACGGAGCTGATGGTCTCGGATTCTACGTTCTTTTCATCTACATTGTATGTTTTCTGAAGAGCTTCAAGAAGCTTAGTACGCTCTTCGTTGGAAAGCGTGGTTGTCTTGATGATAGCGGCGCTGTTCTCGCTTACGGTCGCAACCTCTGCGTTTTTGCCGAGCGTATCCTTTACAAGGTTTTCAAGGCTTGCGATTGTATCCGAAGGAAGTCCGTTTTCAAAAACAACTTCTGTCGAGGTACCGCCTACGAAATCAAGGCTGTAGTTGAAGATGCTGCCTCTGCCGGTAAGGTTCACTACAAGGAAGACGATACCGATAACAAGCACTGCTGCGGGCACGAGGATCGTCTTTTTGAAGTTGCCGACGAAATCGAAGTTGAAGCCCTTAGAAGCCTTGCCGCAGGCCTTTTCGCTCTTAAGACCAAAGTCTACAAAGAGTGTAAGGATAAACCTTGTGATGAGCATTGATGTGATCATCGAGAGGACGATACCGATGCCGAGTGTAAGAGCAAAGCCCTTTACTGTACCCGAGCCTCTGAGGTAGAGCACGATAGCTGCGATGATGGTTGTTACGTTACCGTCGATGATGGCGGAGCGTGCCTTCTTAAAACCGCTCTTTACAGCGCTCCTTACAGTTTTGCCTGCTGCCATTTCTTCAGCGATCCTGTTGAAGATGATGACATTTGCGTCGACCGCCATACCGATAGAAAGGATGATACCTGCGATACCGGGCAGTGTAAGTGTCGCTTTGAAGATGTTGAGTGATATTATCATCATGAATACATAGATGATAAGTGAAAGGAATGCCGCAATACCGGGCACTCTGTAACGGAAGATCATAAAGAGACCGAGTGCGATGAAGCCCACAAGACCTGCGATAAGGCTTGTCTTAACAGCCTCTGCGCCAAGCTTTGCGCCTACTACCTGTGAACGGATCTCCTCAAGCTCGATGGGGAGCGCGCCGATACGGATAGTTGTTGCAAGGTTCTGCGCATCATCGTAGGTTCTCTGACCTTCGATGATCGCTGTGTTGTCAGTGATCTTGCTGTTTACGCGGGGAAAACATACTACTTCGCCGTCATAAACGATAGCGATAACATTTCGGGTATCAAGAGAATACGGATTGTAGTATTTTGCAGCCTTTTCAGTAGCGTCGGTGAACCTCTTCTGGCCCTCTTCGTTGAATGTAAGCTGGACGATATATTCGCTTGCGCCCGTCTGTGAAGTCTGGATGACAGCTTTTGCGTTGGAAATGTGTGAACCGTCAAGAACTACATTTCCGCTCTCAATGATCTCGTCTATGCTTCTTGTAAGCGTATCATATTCGCCGGAAGAGCCCTTCTTAACGTTATCAACTCCGTCTTCGCCCTGTGCGTAGATGAAGTAGATCTTTGCTGCAGCGCCCATTTCTTCAAGGACTTTCTCAGCATCCGTAACGTTGGGGATGTCTACATTGATACGGTTGGAGCCTTCGATATATACGGCAGATTCCGTACTCTTTGCTTCAGCACGTTTCTGGAGTTTTGCGCGGGCATCCTCCATTTCTTCCGCTGTAGGATTATCCTTGACCGACTGGTAGGTGATGCTCACACCGCCGGCAAGGTCAAGGCCGAGCCTTATGTTTTTGTAGCTGCCGCCTGCAGTCCCAAGTCCCGCGATCGCGGTAAAACCAAGGAAAGCAGCGACAACGATGAGAATGATGCATTTTAAATACTTGTTCTTCATTGTCTCCTCTTTCGGGAAACAGGTTTTCAACCCATTATTCCCCTTTTAATAAACATTTGATGATTATTATAGTACAAGACGAAGACAAGTTAAAGTGTTTTTTTCGAAAGATGCTTTTTTCTTTTTCTCAATGCCTCTTAATACAGTATTTTAGTGACGTAGCGGGTTTTCTTCTTTCCGGTGTCGATAAAGAAAATGTCGCCGTGATCCGGGACAAAGGTGTTACCATTGTTATCCTCTGCGGACTTTTTGGCCCCTTCAAGCTCCCACATATTACAAAAGCCTTTTTCGGCATTTGCCTTGTTTTCATAGGTCATAAGGACCTTCCCTGCAGGGTCTGTAGCCGCGATATCAAAATGAACGCAGACTATCCCCGTATATCTTCCGGCTTCCGGCGAGATCCCGTTAAGCACCTGCCCTGCAGGAACAAAAAAGGCTGTGTCCGGGATATCAAATACACCTGAGTGTACTGTCTCAAAGCCAAGCGGTCCGGGAAGTGCAGACAGGGTCTTATCAAACTTTGTGTAGACTGCTTTTCCGTTTGGCAGAGTCTCACGGTAATACATATCAAGGGCAGCGCCCTCCGCAGTCTTGAACGAAGGCCTTACTCTCACAAGAGCCTTGGAAGTCAGGTTCCCCCTGGTCTTTACCGTAAAACCCACGCTGTCTCCGGGCTTTATGTATCCCGCACCCTCGTCAAGCGGGTTGCACCCGCCAAGCAGTGGCAAAAGGCCTTTTACTTCGGATCGTACTGCCCCGTAGGAATCCCTTGTTCCCGAGTTAAAGACGTACCCTGTATCAAACAGCTCTTTCCAACTGTTGTCCTCCGATTCAACGTTTACAACGGTGAAGTCGAACAATCGTCCCGATACCTCGAACGTAGCGTATTTTACGGACGTACTCTTAAAGTTGTCCGGGCCGGTGGCTTCTGTCCTGCCCGTGATGGTGTAACGCCCTTCCTCAACATCGGTCCCTATCCTGAAGTGCACAGCCCTGTCCCCCGTCTCTACATCGGTGTTTCTCGGTATCCGGGTTTCTGTGCCGTTTCCTTTGTCCATATAAACATCAAAGGGGAAAGATACGTAATTCCGAACGTAATATCCCGGCCTGTAAGAACCGCTGTTGCTAAAGATCCTTACCACAAAATCGCAAAGATCCGCCGAAGGATCAAGAACAAGCCTCACAGCCTCCGCAGCAGGGCTATCGCTCTGCACGAACCTGTCGTTGTCAGCAGAAACTGCAAGGACGCAGGACGCCGGCACCGGCGTTGGTGTAGGCGTAGGCGTCGGAGTGTTTGTAGGTGTTGGAGTCGGCGTATTCGTTGGTGTCGGGGTGTTTGTAGGTGTTGGCGTGTTTGTTGCTGTAGGTGTTGGGGTCGGAGTGTTTGTGGGCC
>JAGDCQ010000115.1 GCA_017958465.1 Lachnospiraceae bacterium | reverse complement strand
TATCCTCTACAGAAAGCTTAAGGTCTGCCGCCATATTGCGGTACATGAGGATACTGCTCTCCTTTGGGGACAGCATCTCCGTAAAGGTAAGTCCGAGCTTTTCGCCGCCTGTACACCTTGTGACACGGGAAGTGTCGATCCCGCGGGCGTTAAAATAGTCCACCACAAAGTCGCCGAAGGCAGCATTTGAAACCTTTGCAAAGAAGCCGGTCTTAAGGCCGTGTTTTGACACTCCCACGGCGATGTTTGCCGGTGACCCTCCCACGAACTTCTCGAAATAATGCACTTCCTTTAAGGGCTTGAACTCCTCCTTCACAGCGTCGCTGTAGGCAGGATTGAAATCGATGGCGATCCTGCCTAGCAGGCATATATCAAACTCTCTTGACCTGTCTATATTGAAATAGTCCATATCTTCTCGCTTTCCCGAAAGCCTGCAGCCGCTGCCGCAAACGCCTTCTCACCTAATACTTCCCATTACCCTGCTTCTAACGTTCCTAAGCTCGATCACGTGATCAAAGCCCGTGTAGTCCGTAAGATAAAGAGTTGCAGCGCCTGCAGTCTTTGCCTCGCTGTCTTCCTTGCCTTCGGTGAAATGGTGCTCGCCAAAGCAAGGCCCTACCTCAAGGGAATCGTGACCGTTTCCGACAGAAGCTACACCATTCTTTATTACCACCACTTCGCTTCCTGAAAGCGGCATCGCAACACCGTCGGACTCAAGGAAGTTCACTCCCGTGAAGGCAAGCTCGATACGCCACGGCGCACCCTCCACACCTGAAGTCTTTACACGGACATCCACGCCGTTCTCAGCCTCCGTAACATAAACATCAATATGCATATCGGGACCAAGCTTCTTCTTCCGGCTCTTGTTGTCCATCTTCCACCAGTCGCTGGTTTCAGGCTTTTCTTCAAAGGGCAGGTAATACCAGCCGTGCATCACCTGAGAAAGGTGGTAGCCGCCACCCGGCAGCTCTTCCATCTCTTCGGCTTTAAAGGCCCTGTGCTCGCAAAAGCTGCCGCACACCTTCATCTCCAGCTTCATGGTGCCGTTGTGAAGGTAGAAGAAATTGGACTTCCCCTTCATGACAGTGTAAGTATAAAGGCCGCTCTTTACCCTTGCTATGCCGGAATCCTTGTAAAACCTGTTGAAATCCGGGACTTCGTAAAGCCCTTCGTGCTCCACCTTCCTAAGGTCCGGCCTTAACATCAGCCAGATAAGGAACTCAGGAGCTGCAAGGTTCTTCTTCTCAACAATATCGAAAGCCCGGTTTGCCATATCAAGAAACTCGGGGATATTGTATTTTACGCCCATCTTAAGGTATTCAAGATAATATTCCTCGGGATAGCAGATGCGGTCCTTGTCAAACCTCGTCGAATTTGCGGTAAACACGCTCCAGTCCGGCTCCCAGTAGGTAAGCATCATCTTAAGGTTCCTTACGGCGTACTGCTCGTAGGAATCGTCCTGAAGAGCCTCGGAAAGGCGGATCATTGCGTCGTTGTTCACACGGTTGTAGTTTCCGGCGGATTTCTCCGAAAACTCCCCGTCCTCATTACAGTCGATGCCTTCGTTAAGGTAAACAAAAGCCGCTTCCTTCATGCGTTCGTCGCCAAAAAGGCAATAGCAGTTCATGAGCATGGATGCTATGTCCCAGCGATGGTTCGGGGTGTGGAAGCCGCCTTCAAGCATGCCTTCAGCCCCTTTGCGGATGATGGTCCCAAGCTCTGTAAATATCGCTCTTTGCCTCTCGTCAAGGCCGCTCTTCTCATCAAGGTTTTTCAGGTAGGTATAGACAGGGATGATCTTTTCGATGATGAACCCTGTGTCCGGTGCCGATGAAAAATTGCAGGTGATATAGTCAAAAAGGCCGTTTTCATGCTGGACGCTCTGCACGTATTTGAGCCCAAGCATGATCCTTTCGTAGAGCAGATCACTGCCAAAATACCGTGACTCCGGATTTATAAAGCAGACGATCATAGGCTCCGTTTTGTACACGGAAACTCTTGCCTGCACGATCCCCGAAACCTCCGGAAAAGCTCCGTACAACGGGCTCTCCCTGTCAAGTATCTGGGTGGTAAGCGACCGGATCACCAGCTCCTCCGTACCTTTAAGCATCATCTGATAATGTTTTTCCATAACGATCCTTTCATACCCGGACTTAACGATCCGGGCTCAGAACTTAAGTTTTCCCTTAAATTCAAGCAGCAGGGTCTTTATCTCAAAGGACCCAAGCCCAAAGGAAACAGCTCCATCCTCAGGCTCAAGGCTGCTCTCCACATTTTCAAGCATATCGCAGACCTTTACCCCGCAAACGTTCTCAGGGAGTGAAAGCCTGCATTTTCCTGCTTCTCCTGCGCTCTCGTAAAGCCTTAGCACCACTCCGTCCGTATAAAGTGAGGGCTTGCAGGTCTCTATGATCACGTTACTCTTGTCTACCGAGAACAGGGACAGGGACCTCTCAAGGCCCGCTTCAACCTCTGAAACGTCGCCGGTGGGCTCTGTGTTGTATTCATAAGCTGTATTTACGCAGCCGCTCTTGCCAAAGGGCCCTGTAAATGGCATGATCCCGTAACGGAAGGTGTGGCTTCCCATATCCGCTGTGGGATCCGGGAAAACAGGGGCACGCAGGAGCGTCAGCTCCATCTCGCCATCCTCGGCGGAAAGCCCGTATTTGCAGTCGTTCAAGAGAGCGATACCGTTCTCACCGTCCGACATTGCGGAATACTTGTGCTGCGCTATCTCGTAAAGCCCGCGCTCGTAAAGCCTGGACCTGTGTGTAGGCCGTTTTATATAGCCAAACTGCGTTTCGGAGATGACCTCTTTAGTAAAGATCGCCGTAGGGAAGGCGGCCTTCAGTATCCTGTGGCGCTCCTGCCAGTTTATCTTTGTATCAAAATCGATCACGGGAGTATCGCTTCCGAAAATTATCTTCTGCTCCACAGAGAAATGCTCTTCCTCCCTCTTAAGGACAACCGTCACCTGACGGCCTATGCGTCTTACCGTAAAGGAATCCGCGCCCTTCAGCCCGATCTCCGTGTTTTTGTAGTTTTCACCTATCTCCCAGGCATCGTACTCGCCGTTAACATTCTCGTAAAGCTTAAAGCGGTTGAACGGCTCCTTAACATATTCAAAGCCTGTCTTTGCATCCACCAGGGATATGATCTCGCCGTTCTCGTTCACAACAGCCGTATAGAAGGCGTTTTCTATCTTAACAACCTTCTGCCCGTCCACTGTTGTTTCGCTTGCGGTTATCCTGTCGCTCCCGGTTTCTTTTGCGCCGTGGAGGAAAGCGTTGTCGTTAACTGTAGCTATACCGCAGGACGGAAGCTCAACGCCCTTGTAGATACGCTTCCAGGAAAGGGAGTTGAAGACTGCGTTCTCTCCGGCCAGCTTCACAAGGAGGTTTTCCGCTATCCCGGAGGCAAGCCTTATGATATCGTTAAGGTCGTCCCTTGTCTCCCTGTTCACCCGTTCGATGGAGGTGCCCGGGAGAACGTCGTGGAACTCGTCCACAAGCATGCGCTTGTAGAGCTTTTCAGTCTCTTTTTCAACTGTGCTGTCTGCCTCGCCGAAAAGCCTTGCGATACCGCAGAGGAATTCCGCATCACGCAGCTTAAGCTCCGCCTGTCTTACCAGCTTCTTTATCTCGCTCTGGGAGGTGTAAGTTCCCCTGTGCCATGCAAGGTAAAGCTCTCCGTAGTAGGTGTTCTTTGTGCCTTTTTCCTCAAGCCGCTCAAAATAAGCGTTAGGGCTTTCAAGCGAAACCTTCGGAACCCCCGCAAGGTCCTTGCAGCGTTCAAGTATCTCCATATGCCCAAGGACGGGGCCTCCGCCGCCATCGCCAAAGCCGAAAGGATAAAGCATCTCGTCGGCGTTTCCGTATTCGAGCCTGTCCTTGTACCATCTTGTGCAAAGGTCCGAAACAGTCACGTTTGTGTTGTTTTTCTTGTAGATGTGGGAAAGGATCTTTGAACCGTCGATACCTTCCCAGTAAAAATCGTTGTAAGGGAAGCTCTCAAACTCAGGATCCTGGCGCATCAGCTTCTGTGTGGTGAAGTATTTGATGCCGCACTTTTTGAGGATCTGGGGAAGAGCGCCCGTGTAGCCGAAAGTATCCGGCATCCAGGCAAGGACAGAGTCCACGCCAAACTCCTCTTTGAACATCTTTTTTCCGTAGAGGAACTGGCGTATCAAAGCCTCTCCGCCTGCCATATTCAGGTCGGATTCCACATACATCCCGCCCTCGGGGATAAGGTGTCCTGCTTTTACAGCCTCTTTTACGCGCTCGTAAAGGGAAGGATAATCCTCCTTAAGCCACTCAAAGAGCACAGTCTCGCATATAAGGAACCTGTAATCATCATAGCGTTCCGCCAAAGCCAGCTGGTTTGAAAGGGTCCTCGCAGTTTTCCTGCGGGTCTCAGCTCTTGTCCACAGCCATGCAAGGTCTATGTGGGACTGGCCAAAAGCCGCATATTTTGGTGCATCCGAACCGTTCTTTTCAAGGAGCAGGGGCTTTAACTGCGCTCCCGCCTTGATAAACGAGGCTCTGCGCACCGTTTCTTCTTCCTCAGGGAAGGTTGTATTTGTAAAGTTCTTCAGCGCCTCAAAAATACGTCCCGCAAACACGGAAGTGTCGGGAAGTATCTTTAAGAGCTCGTAAAGAACATGAAAATCGTAATAAACAGAAAGCCGCTCCTCGTCAATGTAACCAAAGTAGCTGGGCTTAGTC
>JAGDCQ010000114.1 GCA_017958465.1 Lachnospiraceae bacterium | reverse complement strand
TCCTGCCCGAGACGGCCGCAGAAATCGGAGGTATAGTGGTTCTTCAGGACTATGGAAACTTCACGGATAAGCTTGTCACCCTCGGAATACCCGTACTTCCCGTTGAAGGACTTCATACCGGAAAGATCGAAGAAGAGCATTTTGGGAACAATATTGTTCTTGTGGGCTTTCTCACTGGCCTCCTGCGCTATGGAGAAGAAGTGGGTCATATTCGGAAGCCCGGTCAGGGTATCGAAGAAGTTGCGGTGGAACATATTCTCATCACGCATGATGTTGCCAAGCCCGGCCCCAAGCTGCCTTTCGGCCTCGATCTTCTTCCTTGCGTTAAGAGGCTCTGTCATGTACCAGATGAAAGCCAGCGGAGTCCCGTCCTTTGCACGGACTTTTCGCCCGTGGGAGTGAACGATCACATATTTCCCGTTACGTGACTTCGTCCTGTAAACTGCGTCGTAAACTTCTCCGCCAACCGCAAACTGATACCCGAGATCCGCAACGCGGGCAAGATCGTCCGGGTGGGTGTAGCGATACATGTCATTGTTCAAGAGATCGATAGCATCGTTTCTTGAAAGCCCGAGCAGCTCACATAAACCGTTTGAAACCGCGAGTGTTACAACTCGCCGGTCCACAAACAGGTATACTGCATAAGGGATGACCGATTGCTCAATAAACCTTTTTTGGGTCTCATCAAATTCGTAGCTGTCCATATCCGCTCCTTCTTAGGTGTGCGAGGTGTCAGTTCTGTTTTCTCGAGTTATAAGTATTAATGATGCCGTTTATAAGATCTTCGTGTTTGAAATCCGAAGGATATACGATGTTGATCTCGTGAGGCGAGCTAAGGCGCTCGATGTTGAGAGCGACGAGCTCTCCTTTGTTAACGTCCTTTGCGCAGGCACTGAGTGCAAGAACGGCAACGCCGTATTCGTGACGGATAAGATCCTTCACCGTAGCAATGCTCTCGATCTCCATTACCACGTTGAAATCCGAAAGGTTAAGCCCCAGTTTCCCGAGAGCCGCCGTGAAAAGACCGGATGTACTGCCGTTCGCGTTGCGAAGGATGAGCTTTTCCTTCTTCAGCTGTGCGAGGCTGACCTGTTTTGCTTTTATAAGCGGATGGGTAGGAGAAACACAGAGGACAAGCTTGTCTGTATCAAGCCTTGTGGAGTCGAACTCTGGTCCCACATTGCTGTCGACAACCGCAAAATCCACTTCATACTCACGGAGCATATTGAAAAGACGTTCCGGAGCAGCCGTGACCAGCTTGAGATTCAGGCCGGGATTCCCGTTTGCGTAGGCTGCGAGAGCCTCGACGATAGCATGACCCTCCGACGAGTTTGTAATACCAACATTGTAAGAACTTGCGCTGTTCTCTTCGTTTTCGATAAGCTCTTTCAGCCTTTCGGTAAGGACCGTGATACGCTTAGCGTATGCAACAAGATACTCTCCCTGTCTTGTCAGACGCATCTTGCCGCCGGCCCTCTCAAAGATCTTTACGCCGAAACTGTTTTCAAGCTGTCTGACGTGCTGGCTGATGGCCGGCTGTGTCAGGGACAACTGCCTTGCGGCTTTTGTGTAGCTTCCGTACTCAACGATCTTAAGTAGTGATATTAATTTGTTATCTACCATACATGCCCCCACATTATATTATTTGTCACTTTTCCCCGAAACCCGCCCTGCCTCCTGACAGTTAAAACAGAACAAGGTATAAGGGTGCTTTATCGTCATGGTATGATAATATCATAATTTTTTTACAATTGCAAGAGTATAGTCCTGTTTTTTGTGTCTATTTTCAAACAGAATATGCATTTTACTGAATCGATTAAGCAATTTGGTTTTCGGGGTTCTACGGTGAATTTGAAATTCATTTTCATTTTTATTGACATTTGTTCCGCCACGTGTTACAATCCCTCAGGCATAGAACGGAAAGAGTCTTTCGGAGAATAATATGAAGAAATATATATTGCTTGCCGCTCTCCTTTTTTGTGTGAGCCTTGCAGGCTGCGGGAATCCCGCTAAAAAGAATACGAACCTTACGGTGGTCACCACCATCTTCCCGCTGTACGACTGGACGGCCTCCATCATAGGCGAGGCAGGGGAAGGGCAAAAGAGCCCGGACCTGAAAGTCCTCCTTACAAACGGGACCGATATCCACAGCTACCAGCCTTCCGCGGCTGATATAGTCACAATTTCCACAAGCGATGTTTTTATATATGTGGGCGGCGAATCCGACGGCTGGGTGGCAGATGTCCTGAAGAACGCAGTAAATAAGGATATGATCGTTGTAAACCTGCTGGAGGTCCTTGGAGACGCCGTTAAAGAAGAAGAGACACCGGAAGGCGCCACCGATACTGAAGAGGAAGAGCCTGAAGGCGCAGAAAATGGCGAAAAGGAATTTGACGAGCACATCTGGCTGTCCCTTAAAAATGCTGAAAAATGCTGCGAAGCCATAGCTGTGGCCCTAAAAACCGCAGATTCCGCAAACGCTTCCCGCTACGAAGAAAACCTCTCCTCCTATCTTGCAAAGGTCGGTGCCCTTGATAAGGAATACAGGCGCGTAGCAGAAGAAGCTCCCGTTAAGACCCTGCTCTTTGGCGACCGTTTCCCTTTCCGCTACCTCACCGACGATTACGGCATCTCGTATTTTGCCGCTTTTTCCGGGTGTTCCGCGGAAACAGAGGCAAGCTTTGAGACCGTCTCTTTCCTTGCCGGAAAGGTGAACGAGCTGGGGTTAAAGAGCATTATGATAATCGATTCCTCAGACGGGCGCGTGGCAGAGACTATCCGCCGCAGCACAAAAACCGGGGACCAGTCCATCCTCACCCTGGACTCCCTCCAGTCTGTATCCGACAAGGATATCCGGAGCGGGATAACTTACCTTTCAGTAATGGAAAAGAACCTCGAAGTATTAAAAGAGGCCTTAAGATAACTATCAAAGATCAACCCCTGTCCCGCTTGGCTGGCAGGGATACTATATACGGAGGAAAACAATGCCCCTCATAGAAGCTGAAAACCTGATACTCGGATATGAACGACGCGCCATCGCGGAAGGCATCTCCTTTACCGTAAACAAAGGGGATTATATCTGCATCGTGGGCGAAAACGGCTCCGGCAAGTCCACTCTTATGAAGACGCTGCTCGGGCTCACGGCGCCTCTCGACGGGACTTTCCGTTTCGGTGACAATCTGAGAAAGAACGAGATAGGCTACCTGCCCCAGCAGACCGTTGTACAGAAGGATTTTCCCGCGTCCGTAACGGAGATAGTCCTTTCAGGCTTTGAGGGCCGCAAGGGACTGAGGCCTTTTTACACCCGTGAAGAGAAGGAGACTGCCCGCCGCAATATGGACAGGATGGGCATCACACACCTTGCGGGAAGCTGCTACAGAAACCTTTCCGGCGGACAGCAGCAGCGCGTGCTCCTTGCCCGTGCGCTCTGTGCCACCGAGCGTGTCCTGCTGCTGGACGAGCCGGTTTCCGGCCTTGACCCTAAGGTCACCGTCGAGATGTACGAGCTCATAAGCAGGCTGAACCACGAGGGCATCACCATAATCATGGTTTCCCACGACGTGGCCGCTGCCCTGAAATACGCAAGCCACATCCTTCACATCGGCGATACCGTGTTTTTCGGCACCCGCGACGAGTACGTACAAACTTCCGAAGGAAAGCTCTTTATCGAGCGCTCATCGAACACAAGGAAAAAGGAGGACAAAAGGGATGATCGATAAACTTATCAACTACCTTCAGTTTCCTTTCGTGAGGTATGCGCTTATCGTAGGCGTCCTCATCGCGCTCTGCTCCTCGCTTCTTGGCGTGACCCTTGTGCTCCGCCGCTTTTCATTCATTGGCGACGGCCTTTCCCACGTAGCCTTCGGAGCGACTGCCATAGCGGCAGTTGTGGGCCTGTCAAACAACTTCGCGGTCGTGCTCCCCGTGACTGTGGTAAGTGCCATCATCCTGCTCCACACCGGCAGGAACACAAAAATAAAAGGCGATGCCGCCATCGCCATGATATCTGTGGGAGCCCTTGCCTTCGGCTACCTGCTGATGAACATCTTCTCCACATCCGCAAATGTGTCCGGAGATGTATGCAGCACGCTTTTCGGCTCGGTTTCGATCCTCACCCTCACAAAGGATGAAGTGATCCTCTGCATTGTCCTTTCCGTCCTCGTGATGCTTGTCTTTGTGCTGTTCTACAACAAGATCTTCGCCATCACCTTCGACGAGAGTTTTTCACGGGCCACAGGCATGAAAACAGGAGCGTACAACCTCCTGGTCGCAGTGATAACCGCAGTTATCATAGTCCTTGCGATGAACCTGGTAGGCTCGCTCCTGATATCAGCTCTCGTGATCTTCCCGGCGCTCTCTGCAATGCGCCTGTTCACGAGCTTTAAGTCCGTAACTGTTTTCTCGGCGATCATATCCGTGATCTGCGCGTTCCTTGGGATCGTTATCTCGATCCTGGCAGGCACCCCTACCGGCTCCACCATTGTTGCGGTGGACGTGGCTGCCTTTGCCATCTGCTGGCTTACAGGTCTTTTGCTTCGTCGATGATCTTTTTTAGAACCGCTAAAAACGCTTTCCTGAAAGCGTCATAGTGCTTCGGGTGTTCAGTTCCGCAGGCGTTGATGCTGGTTTCGCCGTAGCCCAGCGATATCTGGAACCACTCGCTGTTGTTATAGTCTTTTGCAGCCTTATCGTAGTCATACCACTCGATAAGGTTGTATTTTTTTATTATTTCATCGATCTCTGAAAGGTGCAGCACCTCGTCCGGTACCGTTTTCATGATCTTAAGCTCGCCACCCGGAAGGTTGCTGTATTCCGCCGTTTTGACTCTTATCTCGCAGTTGCTGGTCCTTGTGCCCTGCTTGAAGATCATGGCAAAATAGCTGTCGGACCCGGCGCTTCCTTTCTGGATGAAATTGAAGAGGCCGCCTTCAAACTCCCCGCCCTTGAAATTTGCGATGATCTCCTTACGTTTCTCTGCAAGGACCTCTTCCCGCAGCGGAGAAAGGATACCGTTCATCTCGTTAAGAAAGGCGAAATAGCCCTTCGGATAAGCGTTACTGCCGCCGGCGCGAAGGCGGGTACCGTCCGCAAAGCGCATGGTGAATGAAAAGCCGTCACCGTCCAGTACTTCGGGATTTGATTCGTTAAACCCGTCCCAGGCCCCGACACCGTTTCGTTCACAGGCTTCCTTTAAGGCCGCGATGACCTCCGGTCCCGCTTCCTTTTGCACCTCTCCGTACTCGGAATACTGCATGCCGGAAAATGTGAAGGTCCACTTGTCCTCATCCTTCTTCAGGGTATAGGTGTGGGAATCGGCCCCAATGCTGCCTATGTAGTCGTATTCAAAGAATGTGATATCGCCGATCGGCTTTTCAACCGGCTGCACCGTACCTGCGTTCTTTGTAGCTTTTCTTTTCTTCCCGGAAAAAAGGTCTCTGAAAAATCCCATAGTCTCCTCCTGCACACGGATCTGTATTTATAAAACTTACGTGCTTCAATATTCGGCAAGGCTGCTATAGTAGGCCTCAAGCCTCGGACGTACTGCCACATAGTAGGGCTTAAGTGAACTGTCGAACTGGTTGCCCATCCCCTCAAGGATGATCCTGTCTGCCTGTTCAAAGGACATCCTCTCCTTGTAAACACGCTTGCTGACAAGCGCGTCGTAAACATCGGCAATAGCCATTATCCTGGCCTCGATGGGGATCTCCTCGCCTTTAAGCCCCTCAGGGTACCCTGAGCCGTCCCAGCGCTCGTGATGGTAGTGGGCCACATTTGTGGCGATCTTCCTGAATTCCTCATCATCCGTGCCGTCCAGGATCTTATCTATTATCCTCGCGCCCTCGGCGGCGTGCATCTTCATCATCGCAAACTCTTCGTCCGTAAACTTGCCGGGCTTGCGAAGGATCACATCATCCACAGCAACCTTCCCAAGGTCGTGCATAGGCGCGGCTTTTACAAGGTTTTCGTAGAATGAGTACGGTTTGTTCAGGACATTATCCCGCTTCATCTCCGCCGTCAGTATCTTTACGACGGTACTTGTCCGCATGATGTGGCCGCCCGTCGAGTTGTCGCGGCTTTCCACCATGGTCGCCATGCCCATTATGAGGCGGTTGTGTATGTTTACAAGGTTCTCTGTCTTGCTTTTTACTTCGTTCAGAAGGTCGTTGTTGTAGTTGTCAAGCAGCGCGATATATTTCCTGTTCTCGGTGTCGTCCGTCATCAGCAGGTAGTAGCCCACTTTGCGTTTCCCGTCCATCAGGTTGCTGATCATGATATTGTAATACCGGCCGCCGGTCTCGTAAACTGCGGTATCCTTTGAGGGATCCTTTGCAAAGTCGTTCACAAAGCCGATCATCACACGGCAGCTCTCATCGTCGATCTCGTTTGCAGTGCCGTCTATCCTGAGTTTCGGAAGCCCCGGGAACACGTCCTTTGCAGTCTCGTTGCTGCCAAGGAAACGGAATTTAGTATCGAAGGCCGCAACACCGGTCTGGCCGTTTTCGGCGACGGAAACCAGGACGTTGCCCACAACATCGTAAAGGCTAAGGCGGAACGCGATTATCAGGTAGATCACAAGGCCCATGACAACGGAAAGCGGGAAGGTCTCGTAGGCTGAATCTATCGCCCTTGACGAGAAGAACGCAAACACAGAAACGATCTCCGGAACCGCAAACATCACAAGGTTCCATCTCGTCACGTTGCGCTTTCGGAAATAGCAATACACAAGGACCACTATTATGGCCATGGTCTCACCGAGCAGCATTATATAATACCAGGGATGGAGCGGACCGTAAACCTTGTCCGTAAGACGGCCTGCGCCGCCGACTGTCTCAAAGGAAAAGCTCTTGTAAAAGATCCCGCATTCGCCTATAGACAAGGCCCCCACGTACACTACGGTCGAGAGTGCGTAGAGCCCGACTCGGACAAACTTCAAAGTCTTCATCTTGCACAGGTTCAGCACAGCTATCAGCATAAAGGGCGCAAGGAAGCACCCGCCGAGGAATACCACTTTTGTGGCAACTACAGCCGCCCCTATATCTTTTGACCACGCAAGCAACGCGTAGCCTATTTCCATTATGCACGACACTACGAATACAAGGGTAAGATGGACGTCGTATCTGTGGCGCCAGGCTATGCTGTACGCTACAGTAACAAGAAAAGCGATTATCAAAAGTACATTGTAATACCAAACTATCAACAGTTTCTACCCGCCAGTCTGCAGTCAAGGAGGCCTCCTCACCCCTTAACGTGCTATTTTGCCATACAGATTGTATTTTATCGCTTTTTAGTTCCGGGGTCAATCATGATAAAAAAATAACCCTTGTTGACTTCCGGACAAGGATTGTGTAAACTCATTTTGTGAGAATCGGTTTCCGTTGGGGGCATGCCGATCCACTAAACAAACCTAACAGAAACAAAGGGGGACAACAGGAACAATATGATAGCTTTGGGTTGCGATCACGGCGGGTACGCTCTTATGCAGGAAATAAAGGAGCACCTTGCCGAAATGGGGGAAGAATTCAAGGATTACGGGACGTTTGACGAATCGCCCGTAGACTACCCGATCTTTGCAAAGCAGGTAGCAAACGCGATCCTTGACGGCACAGCCGACAAGGGGATCCTTATCTGCGGTACCGGTATCGGGATAAGCATTGCTGCAAACAGGTTCGAAGGCATCCGCTGCGCGCACTGCCACGACGTTTACAGCGCAAAAGCAACACGTCTGCATAACAATGCAAACGTGCTGGCCATGGGAGGCAGGGTCGTTGGACCGGGCCTCGCAAATATGATCGTTGACACCTTCCTTAAGACGCCGTTCTCCGGCGAGGAAAGGCATATCAGACGTATAGAGATGATAGAGGACTAAGTTCCGTCAGCCTCTAAACAATTATACCCCCGCCAAGCAGGCAGTTATCCTCATCGTAGAAAACTGCGGACTGGCCGGGTGAAGCAGCCCTTACGGGGCTGTCAAACGTAATCGTAACTGTTTCCGCGCCGCTGCGCGTGAGCGTTGCCCACTCTCCTGAGTGGTGATAACGTATCCGTGCCCTGGCGCGGATTTTTTCGCCTTCCTTAATGTCTTCGATCCCAAGGAAATTCAGGCGGTTTACAACAACAGTGTCGCTAAAGAGCGCTCCCTCTTCAGACAACACGACTTCATTCTTTTTGGCATCTATCTTTTTCACGAAAACAGGGTGGCCCATGGCGATACCAAGGCCCTTCCTCTGCCCCACCGTGTAGTGGATGATCCCCTTGTGCTTTCCAAGGATGTTACCGTCCTCGTCCACAAAGTTGCCTGCGGGGAACTCCCCGGCTTCTTCCTCTACGAAATCGGCGTAATTGCCCTCCGGCACAAAGCAGATCTCCTGGGAATCCGGCTTGTTGGCCACCGGGATCCCCACCTCCTTAGCGATCTTCCGGACTTCCGTCTTTGAAAGCTTTCCAAGAGGCATGATGGTGTGCGCCAGCTGCTCCTGGGTAAGCCTGTAGAGCATATAGGTCTGGTCCTTCTCGGCGTGGTCCGCCTGCTTTACTGTGTAACGCCCGTTTGCAAGCCTTGTGACGGTTGCATAATGGCCCGTTGCTATGTAGTTTGCGCCCATGTGCTGCGCCGCTTGCATCATCTCGTCCCACTTCACGTAACGGTTGCACTCCACGCAGGGGTTCGGAGTCCTCCCGCAGGCATATTCCCTGACGAAAGGCTCTGTTACGTATTCTCTGAAGGAGTCAAAGGCGTTCTTCACGAAATAGGAGATATCGAGGGCGGCAGCGATCCTTTGTGCTTCCGTGATCTCACAGCAGCGCCCGGGCTCACCGGTCTTACTCTCCCAGTTTTTCAGCGTCACACCGATCACATCATACCCCGCTACTTTCAGCAGGTACGCTGCAACCGCACTATCCACGCCTCCCGAGAGGCCCACAATCACTTTACTCATGCTCACTCCTGCTGCCCAAGTATCTCCCCAAGGGTGCGCCAGCCAAGCTTTGCGCACTTCACCCGGGCCGGCATATGGGCGATATCCTGCAGCGCCGCTGCCTCGTCGATATCCTCCAGTTCTTCTTCCGATACCTCGCCGGTTATCATGCGGTTGAAAATATCCATCAAACGCTCGGCTTCCGCCGTTTCCTTGCCTATCACAAGGTCGAGCATCATATCAGCCGAGGCCTGCGAAATGGCGCAGCCGACGCCGTTGTAGGAACCATCGGTGATCACGCCGTCCTCCACCTTCAGCTGCAGGGTGATATCGTCGCCGCAGCTCGGGTTAACGCCCCTTAAGACCACAGTCGGCGTGTCCAGATCATATTTATGGGTGGGATGCAGGTTGTGCTCGTTCACGATCTCCCTGTACATCTGTTTAAGATCCATATCCAAGTTCCTCTCTTACTTTCGCAAGGCTCTTCGCGAAGCGGAAAACCTCGTCCTCGGTGTTGTAAAAATACAGGCTCGCCCTGCAGGTGGCATTCACCTTCATGTACTGCATGAGCGGCTGCGCGCAATGGTGTCCCGCGCGGATGCAGACCTTGTCGGCATCCAGGATTGATGAAACGTCGTGCGGGTGGCACCCCTCGATGTTGAAAGTCACGATACCGCAGTGTTTCGAAGGATCTTTGTCGCCGTAGACGGTGACATAAGGGATCCTGCTCATTTCGTCCATAAGCAGCGCCGTAAGCTTTTCTTCCTGCTTTGTGATAAAGTCAAAGCCCACATTTTCAAGATAATCTATGGCCGCCGCAAGGCCTACGGCACCCGATGCATTCACGGTGCCCGCCTCAAACTTGTGCGGAACCTCGGCGTATGTAGCGCTCTCGCGCGTCACGTACTCTATCATCTCGCCGCCTGTAAGGAAGGGCGGCATTTTCTCAAGCAG
This sequence comes from Lachnospiraceae bacterium, assembly GCA_017958465.1. GTDB lineage: Bacteria > Bacillota > Clostridia > Lachnospirales > Lachnospiraceae > SZUA-448. The sequence goes on along the minus strand of JAGDCQ010000114.1, from coordinate 2,683 downwards.
CTTCTTTTTTCCGTAGCAGACGCCTATGCCCATGGGCCCGAGCATCTTGTGACCGGAAAATACGTAGAAATCGGCATCCATCTCCTGCACGTTTACTGCCATATGCGGCGCAGCCTGCGCTCCGTCCGCAACAATAACAGCGCCGTTTTCGTGCGCAAGGGCCGCTATTTTCTTAATATCCTTAGGCTGTCCGAGCACGTTTGAAACCTGCGCTATCGCAACAACCTTAGTCCTCGGGCCGATCTTTGCGAGCTCTTCGTCGCTGTAGGAGCCGTCCGGCGCGCACTCAAGCCATACAAGCTTTGCGCCCTTTTCGCGCGCCACCATCTGCCAGGGCAGGATGTTGCTGTGGTGCTCGGAAACGGAAACAACGATCTCGTCCCCTTCTTCCACAAAAGCACGCCCATAGCTGTAGGCGATAAGGTTCAGGGATTCTGTGGCGTTCCGTGTGAAGATGATCTCCTCCGCGCTCTTAGCACCTATGAACTTCGCAACCTTTGCCCTTGCGCTCTCGTAGGCGTCGGTAGCCTTAATGCTCCACTCGTAGAGCCCGCGCATGGGGTTTGAGTTCACGGTCTCATTAAACCGCGTCATTGCGTCCGTAACGGCGACAGGGCGCATGGAGGTTGCCGCATTATCGAAATAAATGTAGTCCCTGTCCTGAAGGATCGGGAAATCTTTTCTGAGATCAGTCACTGAATGCCTCCCTGATAAAGCCGTTCACGCGGCCTATCGTCTCTTCATGCGGGATCGTATGCGCGATGCTCACGAGCCTGCCCTTTGTTACGAGCATTTCCGCATATTTCTTCTTAATGCCGCGGGTGCCCATGTAGAACAGGGTATCTGCCGCAAGATTGCCCATGGAGCCGCCGTGACGTCCCTTTACATCCTCTTCTTCTGTGAGGATCACAGGGATGGTCTTGTTCACCACGTCATCATCGAAAAGCAGCACATCTTCCTGCTCGTCACCCACGGAGCCTGCCGATCCCTTGCGGAAGTCTATGGTGCCGCGGAATACCTTTGCGGCGCCCTTTCGGATCGAACCCTTAACATATATCTTCGACTCTGTGTTCCTGCCAAGCTGCACGGTATGGTAGTTGATATCAAGAAGCTGGTTGTTTTCCGCAAGATACCCGGTGTTTACCGTAAACTGAGAGCCTTCACCGGCCTGTACGGTCTTGCATCCCGTGTGGGTCTCTTTGCCCCCCAGAAGGAGCTGTGTAAGCTCAAATCCGGCGTTTTTCGAAAGGTTGGCAGCACAGTCGTCCAGCACGAGAAAATCGCTTCCTGCAAGGTTTACGTCGAACAGACGGACCTTTGCGTTTTCGCCGGCTACCACCTTTATCTCGGACAAAAGTGTCCCTTTTGCGTCTTTTTCGGTGCTCCTCACAAAAAGGATCGAAGCCTCCGAATCCTTACCGGCAACTATCATATACTGCTCCGCAATATCCTTGCCGTCTGCAGCATCAAGCTTTACTACTACCGGTTCTTCTATCTTTTGTCCTTCCGGGATCTCTATCTTGCGGATGCTTGCGGCAGCGCCGTCAATGACATTCGTAAAATCCTTTCCGAGAGCCGTAGGGAAGTGCTGTTCGTTGTAGATGGCCTGCTTTCCGGCCACAACAGCCTCACCTGCAAGTCCCTCCACCAGGGAATCCAGCTCCGAAAGCCCTTTCCCGGTGTACATCTCTGTCACCGTCACTCCTGCAGGCGCCGTGATCTCGGGCGTTGCAGGCTCAAACCACTCCGGAAGGTGTACCGTGCAGTCGTTTACGCGCAGACTGTTCCAGGTAGGCACCGGCAGTCTGTTTACTGTTATATTTCCCATCAGCTCGCACTTCCTTCCATCTCAAGTTTGATAAGGTTATTCATCTCCGCCGCATATTCCAGCGGAAGCTCTTTGCTTATAGGGTTTGCGAAACCCGAAACGATCATGGCCCTGGCCTCGGATTCCGAGATGCCGCGGCTCATAAGGTAGAACACGGCTTCGTCGGAAATGCGCCCGATCTTTGCCTCGTGGCCCACATCACAGTTGTCCGTGCGGATATCCATCGCAGGGATGGTGTCGGAACGCGAGGTGTCGTCAAGCATCAGGGAATCGCAGTCCACGGAAGACCTTGCGCCCGCTGCCTGGGGTTTTACCTCCACAGAGCTTCTGAACGTGCCTATTCCGCCGTCTTTTACAAGGGACTTGGCAGTCACAAGGGAAGATGTGTTCCTGCCGATATGCACCATTCTGCAGCCTGTATCGAGGTTCTGGCCGCGTCCCGCAAAGGTGATGCCCGTGTACTCGCAGTCGGAGCCGTCACCCTTAAGGATCGTAGTGGGATACAGGTATGAAACGTGAGAACCAAAGGATCCGGAAACCCACTCCATACGCCCGCCTTCTTCAACGATCGCGCGCTTTGTGTTCAGGTTGTACATATTCTTGGCCCAGTTTTCAATGGTCGAGTAACGGAGCCTTGCATTCTTCTTTACGAAAAGCTCAACGCAGCCCGCGTGCAGGTTTGCAACGTTCCACTTCGGAGCGGAGCACCCTTCTATGAAGTGCAGGTCAGCGCCCTCGTCGACTATTATCAGTGTATGCTCGAACTGGCCAGCACCCTTTGCATTCAGACGGAAGTAGGACTGGAGCGGAACCTCCACCTTCACTCCCTTCGGAACATACACAAAAGAACCGCCG
>JAGDCQ010000012.1 GCA_017958465.1 Lachnospiraceae bacterium | reverse complement strand
TGAGCCTACCGATGTGGGAGCGGATCTTTGCGTAGGTTCTCTTATAAAGAACCCGGGCGGCGGTCTTGCGCCCATAGGCGGATATATCGTAGGAACAAAGGAAGTAATAAAGAACTGCGCTTACAGGCTTACTGCTCCGGGACTCGGAGCGGAAGTCGGGGCTTCCATAGGTGTAAACAGGCTGTTCTACCAGGGGCTTTTCCTTGCTCCCACAACAACTGCCTCTGCACTTAAGGGCGCCATATTTGCGGCTTCTGTGTTTGAAAAGCTTGGATTTGACGTCTTCCCTGCAGCTAGCGCGGAAAGGTTTGATATAATCCAGTCAGTTGTCCTTGGAAGTGAAGAAGGGATGCGGGCTTTCTGCAAGGGCATCCAGCTTGCGGCTCCGATAGACGGATACGTTACTCCGGAACCCTGGGATATGCCGGGTTACAACGACAAGGTGATAATGGCAGCCGGCGCCTTTGTTCAGGGGGCTTCTATCGAGCTTTCCGCAGACGGTCCCATAAGGCCTCCATACGCTGTTTATTTCCAGGGCGGTCTTACTTATCCTCATGCGAAATACGGGATAATGCAGGCTGTTCAAAAAATGTTTGAAAAAGGTCTCATTAATCTTTAAAAAAATTACACAAACCAGATCGTTTGTGTTACAATAAATTGAATAGCGGCTTTGTTCTCCGGGAGAGAAGGAGTCGAATGAAAAATGAATCAGGTTTTCTTACCGTAAGAGAGCTTCCGGCAGCCGAAAGGCCCTATGAAAAGTGCCTTCAATACGGGGCCGGAGCACTGAGTGATTCCGAGCTGCTTGCCGTGATCATCAGGACAGGCACAAAGGGTGAGCGCTCTGTGGATCTTTCAAGGCGCATTCTTTTGTCCTGCGATCCGGAAGCCCGTGTTTCCGCCATTTCGAGGGTATCTCTTGAGGAGCTTACACGGCTAAACGGTGTCGGGAGCGTAAAGGCCATCCAGATAAAATGCGCTGCGGAGCTCGGACGGCGTATCGAAGCCGACGACAGGCGCAAGCCTCTCGATGTCTTTAACGCAAAAAGCATTGCGGACCATTACGGTTTCAGGATGAAACATCTTGATAAAGAAACTGTCATGCTGCTCCACGCAGACGCTAAAGGGCGGATATTTGCCGAAGAGTGTCTGTCTGTGGGAACGGTGAACTGCTCGCTTGTATCGCCGCGGGAGATATTTGTTTCCGCGCTTTCAAAACGATCGGTCTATATTTACCTGCTGCACAACCATCCAAGCGGTGACCCGGCCCCGAGCCAGGACGACGTGAACGTTACCGAAAGGGTCGCCAATGCAGGAAAAATGCTTGGGATAAAGCTGCTCGACCACATTATAGTCGGCAGTGATTCTTATGTAAGTCTAAATGAAACGGGCGTGATCTGAAGCCCGAAACAAGGGGGAACAATATGTCATCCAGATTATTCGGTATTGATTTCGGTACCAGTGAGATCAAGGTCTGCAAGAAAAAAGAAGGGGTCATCTACGATTCCAAGAATATCATCGCTGTTGAGAATGACGGTAAGATCATGGCTATCGGCGATGATGCATTCGATATGCTCGGAAAGACTCCGGCCAATATCACTGTGAGCTATCCCGTTAAGAACGGCGTTATCGCCGATATCGACAATATGCTTGCACTCCTGAACAGCATCATCGATAAGATCGAAGCAAAGTATGGCAAGGTATCCGGCGGTGAGTTCATTGTTGCGGCTCCCACCGACATTACCGAAGTTGAAAAGCGTGCATTTGTTGATCTTGTGGCACGTTCAAATGCCAAGACCAAAAAGATAAAGATAGTTGAAAAGCCCATTGCGGACGCTCTTGGCGCAGGCCTTGACGTTACAAACGCAAACGGCGTCATGATCGTTGATATCGGTGCGGATACTACCGAGATTTCGGTCCTTTCTCTTGGTGGCATAGTTCTCAGCCGTCTCGTGACAGTCGGCGGAAACAAATTCGATGAAGCCATCATCACCAACGTCCGTAAACACTACAACCTTCTCATAGGCAACAAGACAGCCGAGCAGATAAAGAAAGAGCTTGGCTGTGCCGTTATGCCCACCAACAACAAATCCATCAAGGTATTTGGCCGCGATATCGTAACGGGTCTTCCCGTTGAAAAGGAGATCACATCCGAATTTGTTTACGAAGCTATTTCCGAGCATCTTTCGGCTATCGTGGATTCCATCCGTATCGTGCTCGAGAAGACTCCGCCCGAGATCTCGGCGGATATCATCGACGGCGGTATCTATGTTACCGGCGGTTCCGCGAATATCGGCGATATCAAGAAGCTTTTCGCCCAGGAGACGGAGCTTGATATCAATGTTGTTCCCGATCCCGGCAACAGTGTGGCACTCGGCATCGAGAGGATCCTTGAGGATTCCAAGCTCAACGTGCTGGCTGCTCCGCTCAGACAGAACTTTCTTGGTTATTGATGAGGTTTTTTAATGGCTGACCAGAGGAAAAAATATCAGTTCAAACTGAGTTCCAAGTATATCTTTATCGGGATAATACTTCTTTGCTTTGTGCTTTTCTTCGTTGCGTCGCGCTTCCCCGAAAGGACACAGTTCTTAAGGAATATCGTTTCCAATTTTGTTTCTCCCATGCAGAACGGGATCAACAGGATCGGAAAATCCATATATGACCGGGCAACGAACATTTCGGACATAAACTCCCTCATCGAGCAGAACACACAGCTTAAGGCGGAGCTTGACGAGCTGAAGTATGAATACGATATGTTAAGACGCGACAATGACGAGCTGGAGGCTTTCAGAAGCCTATACGAGCTCGACCAGAAATACGTCCAGTATCCTAAGGTTGCTGCGCGTATCATAAGCCGCGATCAAAACAGCCTTTATGCCACTTTCACCGTGGATAAAGGAGAAAAAGAAGGCATAAAAGAGGGGATGAACGTCCTTGCCGGCAACGGAATTTGCGGGATCGTTTACGAGGTGTACGAACATTCTTCAAAGATACGTTCAATAATCGATGACACGGCAGCTTTGAGCGGGATGTCCCTCAAATCCAGCGATACCTGCATCGTCAGCGGCAACCTTGCAAGCCTTTTGAAAGACGGCTACATCGATATCTCAATGATCTCGCTCAATTCAGAGATAGAAGAGAATGCAGCCATTGTCACATCCCACGTCAGTGATAAATACCATCAGGGGATACTCGTGGGATATGCGGTAAATATCGGCCTTGACTCCAGCCAGATGGCGAAGAAGGCAAACCTTATCCCCGCAGTCGATTTTGAGCGCCTTGAGACAGTGCTCATCATCACACAGATGAAAGAATGAAACTGATCAGATTTTTTATAATATGTGCAGAGATCTTTATCTGCTTTGTATTGGAAAACATATTCCCTTTAAGGATTGCGGGAGCTAATATCTATCCTGATCTTTTGATCATCATAGTTTGCGGATCGGGATATATGTTCGGATCCTCCGCCGGCACCCTTTACGGGTTTTTGGCAGGGCTCCTGTTTGATATAGCAAACCCCGGTGCCGTAGGCTTTACCGCCTTTATCTTCTCGGTGGCAGGTTTTATTTCGGGGGTTTTCCGGAAGTTCTACAAGAGGAGCAACAACATCCTCCCGCTTGGGCTTATCGCGGTTTTTGAATATATCTACATGTCCATGTACTATCTTGCAAACTTCCTTGTGAGAGGACGGGTGGATTACCTTCTTGTTACGAAGACCGTGATACTTCCAAAGGTCACGCTTACTGTGCTTGTGGCTGTTCTCCTTTACAAACTGTTTCAGCTGAGCGTTGGTTTTACGTTCCCTGTTGAAAGAAAAAAGATCAGAAGCTGAAGAAAACCGAAATATGCTTAAAAAATTTTTGGAAAAAATAGAAGAGTTCTTTAATTCAAGGATACTTGTCATCATCCTTGTGTTTATCGGCCTTTTTGCAGTTCTTGCCGTCAGGATCCTCTCTGTTCAGGTAAAACCTGTGGATGCCGCCGGTAATGAAGTGACCGAGCAGAAGATCTTCAAGCTCCGTGATATTAAGGCTACGAGAGGAAATATTTACGATTGCAACGGAAAGCTCCTTGCCTACAATGTCATGAGTTATTCCGTGGTCATGGAAGACAGCGGCATACTTACGAAGAATGCCGATAAAAACGCCATGATCTACAGGCTTATAAAGATCCTCGAAGATCACAATGTTAAGCTTGAAGTATCTATGGGGATCGAGCTGAACGAAGACGGGGAGCTTGTTTTCAACGTTTCCGGGACTGCACTTCAGCGTTTCAAGAAAAACGCCTACGGACGTAAATCCGTTAACGACCTGACAGAAGAAGAGCTCGCGGCAGATGCCCAGGCTGTATATGAATTCATGAGATACGGCGCAAAACGTGCCCCGATGTTTCAGATCTCCGATGAATACTCGCTTGAAGACGCCTTAAAGATAATGGCGATCAGATACACGATCTTCTCAAATGTTGTAGGTACTCAGTTCACGATAGCTTCCGACATCAACGAAGACCTTGCCATCGCCATTTACGAGAATCTGTCGGTATTACCCGGTGTTCAGGTAATCCAGACGCTTTCACGTGTTTATAACGAAAGTGTCACAATGGCACATATCCTCGGCTACACAGGCGCCATCAACACAGAAGAAATGGAAAGCCTTAATGACGAGATCATCTCGAAATACAATCTTTCGATTGATGAGCAGTCGCAGGAGAAAGGCGTTTCAAAGCTTTATAATGCCAGCGATGTAATTGGCAAGACCGGTATCGAAAAATCGATGCAGGAAGTCCTTGCGGGCATAAAAGGAACTAGCATGCTGACCGTTTCTTCCGCAGGAAAGATCATTTCGCAGACAAAGAATACGGAGCCTGTGGCAGGTAGCGATGTTTACCTTACCATCGATTCCGACCTGCAGAAGGCCTGCTACAACATACTGGAGCGTGACCTTGCGGGCATCCTGCTCAGCAAGCTTACGCCAAACCTTGATTACGGCAAGAAGGGGACGGATGCAAAGAAGATCCTTATCCCCATATACGAAGTTTATTACGCTCTTATCGACAGCGGCATCATAAATATCTCGCATTTTACCGCGGAAGATGCCACAGAGATCGAAAAGAAAGTTGAAACGATATACGAGAATCATTACAATAATCTGATCAGGAGCCTCCGGACCATCCTTGATGTGAACAGCACCATCCTGACTTCCCAAACAACGGAGGAACAGCAGGATTATCTCAGTTTCATCCTGGACAAGGTGAAGAGCTACAAGCTCCTTCCCGTGGAAAATATCGATACCGGCGACCAGACCTACAAGGATTTCATCGCAGGAAAGATAAGCATGAGCTCCTTCTTCAGGTTCGCGCTCACAAAGAACTGGATAAATAAATCCCTCTTTGTTTCCGCGGATGATTATTATTCCATCTCCGAGCTTTACGAGCTTTTCCTCAACAAGCTCATTGAGATGCTTGAAAACGACAATTCATTTAAGGAGAAGATATACAGGACCCTGATCTTTAACAGATCTATTTCCGGCTATGATATCTGCATCCTTTTATACGACCAGGGCATTATCAAATACAACGAGAGCAGGTACAAGAGGCTTGTAAACCGGAGCATTTCGGCTTATTCCTTTATGTATGACGCGATCTACAACCTTGAGATCACCCCGGGTATGCTTGGACTTACACCCTGCAGCGGATCCATTGTAATAACGGATACAAACACAGGCGAAGTAAAGGCGCTTGTTACCTACCCAAGCTACGATAACAACAAGCTTGCCAACAAGATCGATTATGACTATTATTCCAGCCTTCTCGATATGAATTCCTACCCGCTGATCAACAGACCGGCGCTGCAGACGACAACAACAGGTTCGACTTTCAAGCCGCTGTCAGGTCTGATGGGACTTGCGGAAGGTGCGATCTCGACCTACACAAAGATTAAGGATAAGGGACTGTTCGAATCCGTTGTTCCTTCTCCGAAATGCTGGATATACCCTTGGAATCACGGTTCCATAAATGTTACTGAAGCCATCATGCACTCCTGTAACTACTTCTTCTTTGAGGTGGGCTACAGGCTCATGAACAACGGAGACGGTACCTACAGCGACTCAACGGGTATAAAGACTATCAGGAGATATGCGACTTTGTTTGGTCTGAACCAGCGCTCCGGCATAGAAGTTTCTGAGGCGGAGCCACAGATCTCAAATGTCGATGCTGTCCGTACAGCCATCGGTTACGGCCATTCCTTTGCGCCGGTACAGATCTCGCGTTATATAACCGCCGTTGCAAATAAGGGAAAGGTTTTCAACCTTACTCTTGTGGATTCGGTAAAGACAGGTGACGGGGAAGTTGTAACACAGCACGAGCCCGAGCTCCTTAACGATCTGCAGTGGACCTTCAACGATACACAGTGGAATGCCGTAAGGACAGGTATGTGGCGCGTTGTTAATACTACTGTGGACGGTTTTGATAAGGTTTACAAGGACCTCAGTGTGGAAGTTGCCGGAAAGACAGGTACAGCCCAGGTTTCCGACTCCACGCCTTCACATGTGCTCTTTGTTTCCTTTGCGCCTTACCAGAGGCCGGAGATATCTGTCACCGTTGTGGTGCCTAACGGCTTCCAGTCCGCAAATGCCGCTCTGATCGCAAGAGAGGTTTACGGCTACTATTTTGACGGTGAGGATGCGGAAGAGCTCCTGAGCGGCAATATACATGCACAGAATGCTACAAGTCTTAATGTTAATGACTGATAAGCAAATATAGTTTTAAGGTTGGTTTGAAATGGATAATACTGTTACGATCAAAGGGTATTCTCACGGGATAACAGTTATCTTAAACCCTGATACCGACTATGAGACCTTGAAGCAGAAGGTCGCGGTGAAGTTCCGGGAATCCGCAAAATTCCTCGGAAACACGCAGATGGCCCTGCGCTTTGAAGGAAGGAAGCTTTCCGGAGAAGAGCAGATAGAGCTGCTGAATATCATCACAAGGGAATGTAACCTGAACATAGTCTGCATCGCCTGTGATGATGAAACGGAAGATGGTCTGTTTGTCAGGGCTTTGGAAAAAGCGGATCTTTCTCCTTCGGATCAGACTGTTTCGAAGACTCTTCAAAATGCGCGGTTCTACAAAGGAAATCTCCGTTCCGGAATGGAAATGACCTTTGAAGAAAATGCGCTGATCATAGGAGATGTTAATCCCGGGGCTTCCGTGAATGCCAACGGAAGTATAATAATACTCGGCTCCCTTAAAGGAAATGCCGTCGCGGGCATGGGGGGAAATGAAAATGCATTTGTTCTGGCGCTTGATATGGCACCGGTACAGATAAGGATCGCCCAGACGATCGCAAGGTCACCGGATCACCCTGCAAGATCGGAATCAAAGGAAGCCCAGATCGCTTTCCTTGAGGATGGCGCCATTTATATTGAACCGGTATCCAAAAAAGTATTAAGTGAGAGAACAATTTAAGGAGGAAAAATAATGGGAGAAGTAATAGTCGTAACTTCCGGCAAGGGAGGAGTCGGCAAGACGACGACCACTGCCAACGTAGGCACAGGTCTTGCCAAACTTGACAAGAAAGTAGTATTGATCGACACAGATATAGGTCTTAGGAACCTTGACGTTGTCATGGGGCTTGAAAACCGTATCGTTTACAACCTTGTAGATGTTGTAGAGGGCAACTGCCGGATCAAGCAGGCTCTTATCAAGGATAAGAGATACAACAATCTGTACCTGCTCCCTTCGGCGCAGACACGCGACAAATCCGCTGTCACACCCGAGCAGATGAAAGTCCTTTGCGACGAGCTCAAGAATGAATTTGATTACATCATCGTGGACTGTCCCGCGGGTATCGAGCAGGGCTTCAAAAACGCCATCGCCGGCGCAGACAGGGCTCTTGTCGTAACTACCCCCGAAGTATCGGCAGTACGTGACGCAGACAGGATCATCGGTCTTCTTGAAGCCAATGAGATGAAGAAGATAGATCTTATCGTAAACCGTCTTAGGGTTGACCTTGTAAAGAGCGGCGATATGATGTCTTCATCGGATGTTGAAGAGATCCTTGCCATCAACCTTATCGGTGTCGTACCCGATGATGAGAACATCGTTGTTTCCACAAACCAGGGCGAGCCCCTTGTCGGAAGCGATGCAAAAGCAGGTATCGCCTATATGAATATCTGCAAGAGGATAATGGGTGAGGATGTTCCTTTTATGGACTTAACTGCAAAGAAGGGCTTCTTTAGCAAGCTTTTCGGCAAGAAGAATTAAGGAGGAAGATGATATGTGGTTTATGAAGAAAAAATCCTCCGGAGACGTTGCAAAAAACCGTCTGAAGCTTGTCTTGAGTTCTGACAAAGCCGGATGCTCACCGGAGATAATGGAACAGATGAAGAACGAGATCATCGAAGTGATCTCAAAGTATATCGATGTTGATACGGAAGGTCTTGAATTCAAGTTCAGGAACGCTTCCGACGGTTCTAATTCGCTTCTTGCGAATATCCCTATTAAAGAAGCTAAGGGCAGAAGAAGATATTGATCCATGTTTTCGCATATTTTTAAGATAAAAAGCTACAACTTCAAATCGTTCAGCCTTTCCATCGTCGCTATCGTCCTTGCTCTGGGCAGCGTGGGTATATTTCTTATCCAGAGGCTCCAGGACGCGGATGAGCGGCAGTTTGAGAAGCAGGTTTTGGGTTATGCCATAGGTCTTTTTGCAATGGCTTTTGTAGCAATGATAGATTATCATTTTATCTGCAAATTTGCGATCCCGCTTTATATCCTGAATCTCGGGCTGCTGTTGTTCACGCGCTTTACGGACAGCACCTCGGGGCTTCCCATCTACGGAAAACGGCATTATAAGGCAAAAAGGTGGATAACCTTCAGAAAAGGCACAAAGGAAGTCATAGAATTTATGCCTTCCGAGCTTACAAAGCTGATAATCATCATCTGCCTTGCCGTTCTTCTTACGAAGCTGCAAAAGAATATAAAGAAATTCTGGGTAATACTGCTTGCCGGTGCAATGACTGCGATCCCTGTGCTGCTTGTCTTCATGCAGCCGGACCTTTCAACCAGTATAGTAATATTCCTGTTTTTCTGTATCGTTCTGTTTGTTTCGGGGGTGAGCCTGAAGCAGATCTTGCCTATCATACTTGTTGCGGTGCCGGTGGTGTTTTTCCTTATCTGGTACGTGCAGCAGGACTGGCAGACACTGCTTGACTATTACCAGCAGAAGCGTATCCTTTCGCTTCTCAACCCTACGGAGTATACGGATGAGATGTTCCAGCAGAACAATGCCATGCTTGCTATCCAGGCCGGCGGGTTCTTCGGAAAGCTCCTTCTTGGAGACTTAGGGCCCAGGCTCACCGACAAAGTTCCTGTTGTGGAGAGCGATTTCATCTTTTCTGCCATAGGCGAAGAGTTTGGCGTATTCGGGATGTTCCTTACAATAGCAGGTTTCCTGTTCTTTGCCCTTGTGGGCATAAGGATCGCAAGGAAGGCAAAAGATATGCTTGGATGCCTTCTTGCCATAGGTATCACATCCCTTATAACCATCCAGGCTTTTGTTAATATGGGCGTTGTCATTTCTCTTTTGCCAAACACAGGTATCCCGCTGCCGTTTGTAAGTTCCGGTCTTACGGCGCTTATAAGCAACCTGATGACGCTCGGGATATTGCTCAATGTGAGTATGCAGCCTCAGGGCTTTGTTTCCGCCGACGACGGCGAATATAATTACAGGATCACAAATCGCGGGAGCATTCCCAACGATTTTAACAAGATCCATTTTGATTGAATAGGGTAAAGCATTCTAAAACGAAAGGGCGGGGAAGGTATGAACATTGCACTCGCGGCATATGATGCCAAGAAAACACTGATGCAGAGTTTCTGCATCGCCTACAAAGGTATCTTATCAAAGCATGATCTCTATGCGACGGGAACGACAGGGAGATTGATAGAAGATGCCACCAATCTTACCGTTCACAAATATCTTTCCGGATCTTTGGGCGGTGAAAAACAGCTCGAGATCCAGCTGGAATCGAACGAGATAGATATGGTCATCTATTTGAGGGATACCCAGGCGCCGTCCCTTCACGGGACTGACGTGGATTCGCTCCTTAATCTTTGCGACATCCACAATATCCCCTTTGCCACAAACCTCGCTACTGCCGAGCTGCTCATAAAAGCTCTGGACAGGGGCGACCTTGATTGGCGAGAGTTATATAAAAACTGACTTGTATTTTATAACTCGTTGTTATACAATAAAACATACAGAGAACTACTTTTAAGGAGGGTTTACAAATGATACAGATCATATCCGGGGAAAAAGGAAAAGGTAAGACCAAGATCCTGTTGGACAAGGTCAATACCAGCATCAAGGAGGCAAAGGGCACTATCGTTTACCTTGATAAAAACACGAAGCACATGTACGAACTCAACAACAAAGTCAGACTTATCAATGTCAAAGACTTTTTCGTTGAATCAGCCGATGAATTTATGGGATTCATCTGCGGTATAGCTTCGCAGGACAGCGACCTTGAAAAGATCTACCTTGACAGTTTTCTTGATATAGCTTGTCTTAAGGACAAGGATATTTCCCCTGTTATAAGCAAACTGGATCTTATCAGTGCTAAATTCAATTTTGATCTTATCATAAGTATCTCGATCCCCGCGGATAAACTTCCCGAGATCGCAAAAGACAAGGTTATTGTTGCTTTGTGATTAACCTGTAGATCGAAAGATTGTTAAAAGCAAGTAATTCCTTTTACGGGTACTTGCTTTTAATTTTTGATACGGATTTGAGGACAATATATGGCAAAGAAAGTGGAAAAACTGAACAGGCGCAGGTTTGGGATAGATATCGGCGTGATCATCTTCCTGTTTCTTCTTATTGCCGTTGTTGCAGGGCTTATAAACCGCCTGTCCAAGTCCCAGTTAAAGATCTACGAAGTTACCACCACAGGTATGGCCCAGGATAATGTTGTTACAGGGCTTATCCTTCGTGATGAAAAAGTGATAAACACCGCTTATTCCGGGTATCTCAACTATTTTACCCGTGATGCCGTGCGTGTTTCTAAGGGTACTCTTGTCTACAGCCTTGATGAGACAAGGGAGATATACGAACAGCTTGTTAATTCAAAGGTTTCGGATCAGATCACGGATGATGATCGTAAGTACCTCAGGGACGTTATAAGTGCTTACCGGGAGAAGGGCAGCCTTCAGGATTATGCAGGTCTGGCAGAGTTTTCTGAAGATGTTAACGAGGCTGTTTTAAGCGTTTACGGAAACTATTCTTCCGGGAAAGTTGCGCAGCTTAACCTTTCTGCCGTTCCAAAGACTTTCCATGTTTATTATTCGGATTCTGCGGGCCTTATCTCTTTCAATGCAGATAAACTCAGCGGCCTGACGCTTGAGCGGGTTTCTGAAGCCACCTGGGACGACGCTCCAAGTTACAAGGCTTACACTAAGAGAAAAAGCCTTGCCGCTTCAGGCGATGCCGTTATGAAGTTCATCACGAACGATACCTGGCAGATCCTTTGCCCGCTTAATTCAAGCCAGCTCAAATCCTTAGACGGCTTGAAGAGTGTTCCGATTACCATTACAAATGACGGGTTAAAGCTTACGCTCCCTATGGAGATAATCCGGATAGAAGATAAGCCATACGCGCTTTTCACGCTGGATGACTACATCCAGAACTATCTCGACCACAGGTTCCTTTCCGTCCAGCTGAACTGGCAGGTTTCTGAAGGCTACAAGATTCCTTTGAGCGCCATAACGGAAAAGACTTTTTATATCGTTCCGAAAGAGTATTTTGAGAAAGGCGGAAACCTGAACAACTACGGCCTTGTGCGCGAGACCGTGGACAGCAAGACTCAGAATGCCTCTTACGACTTTGTTGAGAGCACCATCTACTATGATGACGGCATGTATTATTATATCGATGCCGCGGACTTTAAGGCCGGGGATGTTGTCATCACGAAGGATGGCGGCCGCTTTACGATAGGTATCACGGAAAAGCTTGAAGGCGTCTACAATATAAACAAAGGATACGCTGTTTTCAGAAGGATCGAAAGGATCACACAAAACAAGGATTAT
>JAGDCQ010000113.1 GCA_017958465.1 Lachnospiraceae bacterium | reverse complement strand
GGAGCTTTTGTGGGCTCCTGCGTCAATGCGGGAGCTTCTGTAGGTTCTGCCGTCAGAGCAGGGGTTGAAGTAGGTTCCGGCGTAGAAGTCGGCTCCGGCGTGAGAGTAGGAGTCGCTGTGGGTACCGGAGTAACAGTCGCAGTAGGTACCGGCGTTACAGTCCCTGTGGGTACCGGAGTAACTGTTGCAGTAGGTACCGGAGTTACAGTTGCAGTGGGCACCGGCGTTACAGTCGCAGTAGGTACCGGAGTTGCAGTTGCGGTAGGCACCGGAGTAGCAGTCGCGGTAGGCACCGGAGTAGCTGTTGCCGTCGGCGCAGGAGTAGCAGTTGCAGCAGGCTCCTGTGTGGAGGCTACCGTGCCTTCATAGGCCGTAGTAGAAAGGGTAAGCCTGCTTTCGGGGAAGAGCCTCTTTGTTACCCGGTCATAAGTGTAATAGTATTCTTCGCTGTAGTTTGGACTGATGTTCACTGCTACAGTATATGTATTCTGAGGTGAACCGGATGCGGGAACCGCCAGGAACAGGTCCTTGTAAAACTTTCCGTTGTCGGAATCATAGCTTGTGACATCCACAAGATAGTTCTTGCCGTCATCCATGGTAACTATGTTCCACATATGCCCGCCGTTTGTCCCGGGAGCGGTAAAGTTGCCGCTGGCGCTCCGGCAGGAGATGAGAGGACTGTTGAAGGTGGTAAGGTCGCAAAGATATTGAAAAGCCTTGGCGTACCCCTGACAAACCACATTGGTTGAGGTGTCGTCATCAAACACCCACAGCGGGTTCCAGGGCCCCATATTTGAATCGTCCCAGCCGTCCAGAATAGCATCATGATTATAGGATGTAAGCTCGCATATCTTGTTGGCGTAGTACACCAGCTTATCGTAGTCGGACAGGCCCGCAGCTTCCGCCACGATGCTCCTTGCCCTTGCTGCCCCGTAGATACCGATATCCACGCCCCTGTCCACCGTAAAGGAGTCGGCGCCTTCGCTGAAATCCGAGGAGAAAGGCCGTGCGACCGGGAACATCATCTCGAGGTCGGACTTAAAAACTATAGTACTGCTTTCGGGATCGCTTGAAGAGATGCTCCCCTGTATATGCTGGACAGGCAGGGTGTAGAGCGCCCGCGCGAGCCCCCAGTAGAAAGCGTAGGGGATATTCCTGAAGAGCGCGTACATCACAAGCTCCGGATCCAAGGGGAACTTTGCGCTGATAGCGTCCAGAACGTCTTTTGAAAAATGCAGGAGGTTGTCCTCTCCCGTGTAAAGAGTAAACTCTGTAAGCCCGAAATCCGAAGGGTGAAACTCGCCGGAAAGGCCAAGCTGCTCGCGGGTCACTGTGATCCTGGTGCTGGACCTTTCCCCGGCAGCGATCTTTAAGACCTGCTCCTTGATGCAATTGTAGGCCTTCAGGTTGATCCCCGTAAGGCCCACTTCGTCGGCCTTTGCCGGCAGTGGTGCGCTGAACAGCAGGCCTGACACCAGGGGGATTATCAGCAGAAGGGCTAAAACTCTGAGTTTTTTTATGTGCATGCTTATCTCCGCATCAGGGCAGGGCCTTTGGCGCGCCCGGATGTTCAGGTGTTGGTCTCGTTTTCGTTCTTTTTATTGAACTTTATGCGTATCTCGGAGATCCTCTTTTTGTCCATGGCAACGACTGTGAAGGAAACGTCGCCGTCCTCTATGTGTTCGCCGGCGATGGGGATGTGCCCGAGCCTGTCAAGCACAAATCCCGCGATGGAGTCGTGGTCAGAGGTGTCAAGATCAAGGCCGAAGCGCTCGTTTATATCCTCTGTCCTTGTAAGACCGTCGATAAGGAACTCGTCCTCAGAAAGGTTGCGGATATCGTCTTTTTCGTCCTGGTCGTACTCGTCACGGATCTCGCCCACGATCTCTTCAAGAAGGTCTTCCATGGAAACAAGGCCGGCAACTGCGCCGTATTCATCAAGGATTATGGCAAGGGAGATGGAATTGCGCCTCATCTCCGCCATAAGCTCCGAAGTCTTCTTGTATTCAAAGCTGAAGTAGGCCTCTCGCACATGCTCCGAGATCACAAAGTTTGCGGGATCGTCCGTAAAGAAGATAAAATCCTTAAGGTAAAGGATGCCGATGATATTGTCTCTTGTCTCGTGAAAAACGGGAAGGCGGCTGTACTGCTCCTTGCGGAAGATGGCCATTACCTCGTCGTAGGACATGGTGTCCTCGGCAAAAGCCATATCGATGCGGGGCACCATTACGTCCTTTGCGTAGGAATCGCCGAAATCCACCACGTTGTTGATCATTTCCCGCTCTTCCTTTTCAATGACGCCCTCCTCGTGGCTTACATCCACGTATGTAAGGAGCTCGTCTTCAGTGATCACAGCCTTGTCGTCAGGGTTTATCCCGACCATCCACATAAAGAAACGTGAGATCTTGTTCAGCACAAAGCTTACAGGCGTGAGGATGATCATCAAAACATATATGATCCTTGAGTAAGCAAGGGACATTTTTTCCGCCCTGAGAGTACTTATGCTCTTTGGCGTTATCTCGCCGAAGATCAGGATAAGGGCGGTGATGATGCCGGTTGCCACTCCGACGCTTATGCTCTTGAAGGCGGTAAGACTGAGAGTGGTGGTTAAGGCGGATGCTGACAGGTTTACAATGTTGTTGCCTATAAGGATGGCAGACAGCATGCGCTCCTGGTTGTCGTGAAGCTTAAGGACCATGGCGGCGCGCTTGTCGCCGTCATCCGCAAGCTTGCGGATCCTTATCTTGTTCACTGCCGTGAGGGAGGTCTCGGCGGAAGAGAAAAATGCCGAGAAAAACAGCAATATCAGCAGGGTTATGAGTTGTAGCACGGTGGCCGGGTCCATAGTTTTCCTTTCATTCGTGGAAAGCCGCTCAAATGGGCTTTCTTGAACAGATCATAGTTTACTTAAGATGATATCGTTACTGTCAAGGTAACGGTTGATGGCTTCGGGGCCGGGAGCTCCGGCGGTGTTGCGCTTCTTTACGCAGGTCTCGAGAGAAATGGCATCGTAGATGTCTGTATCAAAGGCTTCAGAAAACTGCTTGAATTCCTTTGGAGCTAGATCGTCCAAGGCGCAGCCCTTCTCGATGCAGTAGAGCACAAGACGCCCTATGATCCCGTGGGCGTCCCTGAAAGGAATGCCTTTTTTAACAAGGTAATCTGCGGCATCGGTGGCGTTTGTAAAGCCGCCGAGAGCGCTCTTTGCCATACGTTCGCGGTTGAACTTCATGGCTTCGAGCATGCCGTTGAACAGGGTAAGGCACCCCTTCGCCGTATCTATGGCGTCAAAGGTGAGCTCCTTGTCCTCCTGCATATCTTTGTTGTATGCCAGGGGCAGGCCCTTAAGTACTGTGAGCATAGAAACAAGGGCTCCGTAAACTCTGCCGGTCTTTCCGCGGATAAGCTCGGCGATGTCGGGATTCTTCTTCTGCGGCATTATGCTCGATCCTGTGGAGTAGGTGTCGTCAAGCTCGATAAACCTGTATTCGTCCGTGTTCCAGATGATTATCTCTTCGCAGAAGCGGCTCAGATGCATCATGATGATGGAGAGGTCGGACAGGAACTCTACAACGTAATCCCGGTCGGAAACGGAATCCATGGAGTTTCTGGTTTCGCCCTCAAAACCGAGGAGCTTTGCAACGTAACTGCGGTCCAGGGGGTAGGTGGTGCCTGCGAGGGCGCCGGCCCCGAGAGGGCAGTAGTTCATACGCTCGTAAAGGTCTGAAAGCCTTGAGTAGTCCCTGAGGAACATCTCAAAATAAGCGGCAAAGTGGTGGGCAAGGGTCAGGGGCTGGGCCTTTTGAAGATGGGTAAAGCCCGGCATATAGGTCTCGGTGTTCTCGCGCATTATGCGCTGGAGCGTTACAAGGACTCCCTTTATGCAGTTGCCGGTCTCAATTATCTCGTCCCTTGTGTAGAGGCGCATATCCAGGGCCACCTGGTCGTTGCGGCTGCGGCCCGTGTGCAGCTTTTTACCGCATTCGCCAACACGTGATGTGAGCTCCGCCTCAACGAAACTGTGGATATCCTCGCAACTATCGTCTATTTCCAAGGCTCCGCTGTCGATATCGGCGAGAATGGATTCAAGCCCTTTTATGATGCTATCCCTTTCTTCCTCCGTCAGGATCCCCTGCTTGCAGAGCATGGTGACGTGGGCAATACTGCCCGTGATATCCTGCTTGTAGAAGCGTTTGTCAAAAGAGATGGAAGCGTTAAAAGCATTTACAAGGTCGTTTGTTTCTTCCGTGAAACGGCCGCCCCAGAGTTTCATATCGTCATCCTCCGATGGTTTTTGTCAAAAACAGGCCAGAAATGATCAAATAGCTGTTTTTGCATACAAAATCTTATTATATATAATACACTCAGTGTCTTGATTTCGCAAGAAAAATCGGGGATTTTCCGGTTTTTTGCAATGATTTTTGCGGGTCTTTTAGGGAAAGGGACCACATTGTGATAAAAAAACTACAAGTTTGACTTTTAAACTGTTTTTTTATATAATCAAAAGAAGTGGATACTTAAGCCCGAAAAAGCCGCTTCTTTGGTCTTTTGGGCAAGGGTTGACGCTTAATGTTTCATCGAGGTAAGAAGTAAGAGATGAAAAGAAGAGAACGTAAGAGATTGAGGTTTATAAGCCTGCTGTGTGTCTGTGTCCTGTTAGGCAGCAGTTTCCTTGGCTGTACATCGAAAAAGGAAACCCCTGCTGATGCACAGCTGCCCGCTTCAGAGGCTCCGTCGCCTTCTTCGGAACCCACAACGGTTCCGTCGACTCCGACTCCAAAGCCTACAGATACGCCCACACCTACACCCACATCCACTCCTACGCCCACAGCGACTTCCACACCTACGCCGTCTCCCACGGTGCCTGTGCAGGTGGTTGAAAACGGCGGCGACATAATCGGTGTCCTGACTGTGGAAGACTGGGCCTCGGCTGTGGAGATCCCGCCTATCCGCTACGATTACGTCATCTCGAAGGTGAACGAATTCGTAAACGTAAGAGAGGGTCCGGGGACCGAGTTCAAGATCATCGGCAAGCTCCGCTTAAAGAGCTACGGCAGGATCCTTGAGCGCGAGGAAAACTGGACAAAGATCACTTCCGGCGATGTTGAAGGCTGGGTTCATAACGACTACCTTTATATGGACGAGGAAGCCATCGCACTGTTTGACGAGTGGGATGTTTTCAACGTCACCATAAACGCAGGCACGATGAACGTCAGAAAAGAGCCAAACACGGACTGTCCGATCATCGGGCAGGCTACGAAGGGACAGGAATATGTCTGGTATCCGGAGCTTTCGGATGAAGATTGGTACGCGATCCAGTACACGGATGATACCATAGCATATGTTTCGGCTATCTATACAACAGCTACTTCAAATCTGGCAAAAGCCCTCACCATGGAGCAGGAAGAAGCCCGTGTGAGAGCAGAGTGGTTCAGGAAAGCCATGGAGTATTCCAAGGCCCATCCCCCTGCAGAAACGAACCGTGCGCCCATGAACTTTACGGACGAAGAGCTTTATCTTCTTTCGGTAGTCATCGCCATGGAAGCCCTCTACGAGCCTTATGAAGGCAAGGTGATGGTGGCAAATGTCATCATAAACCGCATTCTTTACGGCGAGTGGGGACACACTCTTTATGATGTAGTTCACGCCCCGGGCCAGTTTACGGGAGCAAACTCCGGAAGGATAGAAGCCTTCTGGAACAAGCCGAACGAATCACAGCTCGGTGCCGATTGCAAGCGTGCTGCTGTGGCAGCGGCTGCCGGCTACAACAATATCGAGGATTACCTGTTCTTCATTTCTATCGGAAAAGCAAGGTTTGACCTGTACTATCAATATTACGTATACCACGGACATTGCTTCTACAAGAGACACTGGTAAATAAAAGTCCCGCAGCAAAAAGCTGCGGGATTTTCTTATCCTGAGGTGTGTGGCCGTAAAGACAGGAAGATCAGGGCTCGCCTTCCTCTTCCGGATCGTATTCGGGATCTTCGTAACCGTCATCTTCGTATTCCGGGTTTTCAAGCTCGGAATCCTCAAAAGTGCTGGTCTCACGGGGGGCGTCCCCGGCTGCGTCGCCGCCTATCTTTACAGGCTCCGTCTCTTTAAGGCGGTAGCCCTTGCAGACGTTGCCGGACTCGATCTTTATCATGCCCTGGCAAAGGTCTGTATCACAATTGTATTTCATGTTATCGTAAAGCAAGAAAGATTCTCCTTCAGTTATATCAAAGGGTGAGAGGGGCGCAGTCTCAGTCTTTTTCCCGGCCTGTCCGCTGTCTTTTGAGGTATCGCCGTCGGCTGTGGTTTCCTTTAGATCATCAAGTTCGTCCATATTATCCATAATGCCTCCTTCTTAAAGATAAAAGTGCATTCTGTTTGTGCCTATATTATACTCTGTTTTTCCGTTAAAGTCAAAGTGAACACATTTTGAAGGTCAATTTACAGCATATTGACGAAATTGAGAAAAACGGCGAAAAATTAGGCTGCCGTTATTGACCGTCACCGGTTTTGGTGCTAATATTATTAAATCGTGGTTTGATTTTATATGAAATGAGGAATTCAAAATGAAGAAACTGACAGATATCATCTCGGACAAGGTGAAGGCTGCTTTTGAGGCTGCCGGGTATGATGCGGACCTTGGCATCGTCGGAGTCTCAAACCGTCCCGATCTTTGCGAATACCAGTGCAACGGCGCTATGGCTGCCGCAAAGAAGTATAAAAAGGCCCCTATCGCCATCGCTAACGAAGTTATCGAAAAGCTGGACGCCTCTGACGTTATTGAGGCGCAGGCTGTGGCTCCGGGCTTTATAAATATCAATATCAACAGGGATTTCCTTACGAAATACATTGCGGAAATGGACCGTGATCCCAAAATGGGAGCTGAGCCCGCAAAGACCCCTCTGTCCATAGTTGTGGATTACGGCGGGGCAAACGTTGCAAAGCCGCTCCACGTGGGGCATCTGCGCCCGGCAGTCATCGGCGAGAGCATAAAGCGGATGTTCCGGTTCATGGGTAACAAAGTGGTGGGCGACGCCCATCTTGGCGACTGGGGCCTGCAGATAGGTCTCATAATCGCCTGGCTTGAGGAAAAACAGCCGGATCTCCCTTACTTTGATCCGGATTTCAAGGGCGAGTATCCTAAGGAAGCGCCTTTTACACCTGCAGAGCTTGAGGTGATCTACCCTGCAGCAAGCAAGCATTCCAAGGAAGATGCGGATTTCCTTGCAAAGGCACAGAACAATGTGTTTGAGCTGCAGAACGGCAACAGAGGCTACTTTGCTCTCTGGGAGCACATAATGAATACCTCGGTTCCTGACATCAAGCGTGTTTACGGCCGTCTTAACGTGGATTTCGACGTTTGGAAGACAGAGAGCGACGCAAGGCACTACATCCCCGATATGATCGAGAAGATGAAGGCCGACGGCTTCGCCCATATCGATAACGGCGCGCTCGTAGTGGACGTGAAGGAAGAGACGGATACAAAGGAAATGCCTCCCGTTATGCTCCTTAAGTCCAACGGCGCAACCCTTTACGATACAACGGACCTTGCGACGATAGTTGAGAGAATGAAGCTTTTTGCTCCGGATCACATAGTTTACGTAGTCGACAAGCGTCAGGACCTTTATTTCGAGCGCGTTTTCAGGGCTGCCCACAAGACAGGCATTGTTAAGCCCGAAACCCGCCTTTCCTTCATCGGCAACGGTACTATGAACGGCGCCGACGGAAAGCCTTTCAAGACAAGAGACGGCGGCGTTATGCGCCTTGAGATGCTCATAGATGAGATAAACGGCAAGGTTTACGATAAGGTTATGAGCAACCGTGAGACCAGCGAGGAAGAAGCCCGCGCCATTGCTACAAAGGTAGGCCTTGCAGCCCTTAAATACGGCGATCTTTCAAACCAGGCCACAAAGGATTACATCTTTGATGTGGACAGGTTCACCTCTTTCGAGGGCAATACCGGACCTTACATCCTTTACACTATGGTAAGGATCAAGTCCATCCTTGCAAAGGCAAAGGATGAAAACATCAACGTACCTGCGGCTTTCCCGGCTTGTACAAGGTCCGGGCACGAGGACTCGGAAGTCAACCTTATGCTCACCTGTGCCCGTTTCAACGATATGATCGAGCACGCAGCAGAGGAGATGGCTCCGCATAAGGTCTGCCAGTTCATGTATCAGCTGGCTGACGGCTTCAACACATTCTATCATGAAAACAAGATACTTACGGAAAGCGACGAGACCAAGCGCAACGAGTGGCTTGCCCTTATAGTCGTAGTGCTTAAGCTCCTTGAGATCTGCACGGATCTTATAGGTATTGAAGCTCCGGACCGTATGTGATGACTTTTGGAGAAGATGATGTTCATTGGGAGATTATCTGAAAGAAAAATATTAGAGGATATCTTTGCTTCGCAAAAATCCGGGCTTGTGATCCTGTACGGGCGTCTTGGGATGGGAAAGACGGCCCTGGTCTCGGAGTTCATCCGCGACAAACAGGCATATTACTATCTTTGCAGGGACTGCACCGAACGCGAGCAGGTTTACACCATGCGCCGGGAGAGCGAAAAGGATTTTGAAAACCTTGAAGCGGAGCGGCTCGGAGACTTTCTGCAGGCCGTTGCCGGCCCCGACAAAAACGGGTCTGTGCGCCACATAGTAGTTCTCGACGAGTTCCACCTTTGCATGAAGGAAAACGGCTTAAGCCAGGCGCTTGTAAGCATCCTGTCCGACAAGGACCGCTTTGAGCACGTGCTGTTCGTGCTTTGCTCAAGCTCCGTCAACTGGGTGGAAAACGAAATGGTAAGCGAGCTTGGGGCCGCAGCAAGGTATATAATCAAGTTCATGAAGCTTAAGGAGCTGGGATTCCTTGAGCTTGGACAATGGTTCCCGAGGTTTTCCATAGAGGAGTGCATAGCCGTGAACGCCGTTACTGGCGGGATCCCTGCTTACCTTGAGCGCTGGGACGAGAGAAAGAGCGCCGCAGCCAACATAAAGAAGCTGTTCCTTGAGGAAAACGCACCTCTCTACCGAGAGGCTGAAAACGTGCTGAACACCGAGCTTCGCGAGCTTTCGGCATATAACACCATCCTGGCTTCTCTTGCCATGGGGCGCTGCAAGCTGAACGATATCTACCTTCGTACCGGCTTTTCCCGCGCAAAGATCAGCGTCTATATCAAAAACCTGATCAAGCTTGATGTCGTGGAAAAGGTGTTCTCGACGGACTCCGGAAACAGCGACAATGCCCAGAAAGGCCTCTACAGGATAAGGGACAACTTCCTGGATTTCTGGTATCGTTTTGTTTTCAGCAACAGGTCTGCAATAGCCCTCGGAAAGGGAGAAGAGCTTTTCGAAGAGAAACTGAAGAACGAATTCAGGGAATATCAGTACGAGTCCTTTGCAGGGCTCTGCCTTGAGTATCTTAAGCTGATGGGACGCCACAAGCGTCTGAAGGCCGATTACGACAGGTGGGGGAGCTGGCACGGGAAAACCGGCAGGATCGACATCCTTGCCGCCGACGCCGGCGGAAAGACTCTGGCTGCAGTCTGCAACTGGGGTGACAGACGGCCCAATGCCGATATGTACAACGAGATACTTGATATCGTCCACAGCGCAGGCATAAAGCCCGAGGAGATATATCTCTTCACCCAGAAGAGTATCTCCGCAGAGGCAATGTCACTTTTTCAGAAACAGAGCCTGATAAAGGTCGTTGAATTGAAGGATATGTAAGGTTATAAAAACCTTTTGACTTTAAATGCGTAAATTGCTATGATTAAGGGTAGGGCGGTTGTCCCGATAAACAAAGAGGAAACTGAAATGAAAAAAATCTTGAACACGAGGAATATCCTGTTTATTTTCGCAGCTTTATTGCTGCTTCTCTATGTTCCGACCATAGGTCACGCGGAAGAGGAGCGCCAGACCTTGAAGCTTGGCCAGACCACATCCCTTGTAAACGTACGAGAGGGTCCGGGTGAGACTGTTTATGCTGTTAAGCAGTACAACGGTTCAAACCTCCAGCTCCAGGCCGGTACACAGATCATCATCACAGAGGAATCAGATTTCAACGGCAAGCCGTGGTATCACGTTATTTTCTATATCAACGGCGTAGAGCTGGACGGCTGGATCACCAGCAGTTATGCGAAGGTGAGTGGTACCGTTACCGCAACTCCGACCCCAACTCCTGAGGTTACGGAAACCCCGACTCCCACGCCGGAGCCCACGGCAACTCCTACTCCCGAGCCCACCAGCACCCCCAAGCCTACGGAAGGTCCGAAGATCAACGATAAGAGCGATCTCTACAAGCTCTTCTGGAAAGTTGTGATCGCAGTACTTGTTCTCGGTGTTGTCATCATCGTCCTTATCTATGCTTACAACAAGTTTATGGGCGCAAAGGGCAGGAACGACGAGCTCAACAAGAAGATGAAGTACTTGAAGAGCGTGGCCGAAACGCCTGAGGAGCCCGGAAAAGCGGTAACTACCGCAAAGAGGCCGCAGGTACGGATAGTGGATGACGGCTCAGGTGAGGTAACAAAGAGCGCCGAGGCTGAAAACGCTCCCGACGAGCGCGCGATCCTCAGGGCTAAGCTCGATAAATTAAAGCAGCACGACATAGTTGAGCATAAATTCTTCGGAAAGGGCGAAGTTTTCGACAATTCCGACGTTAAGCTCATGGAAGTAAGGTTCGGAATGGATGTAAGGTACCTCAACAAGGATTCCCTTGCAGCCAAGAAGCTGCTCACCTTTGAAGAGGACGAGAATATCATCACAAGAAAGAAGCTTTAATTAAAAAAGGGTGAAGGCAATAGCTTTTCACCCTTTTTCAAAAACATAAACTTTAACGCTTTAGCGCAATAATGCGCAGGGAGGAATACAAATGGCAACAGTGAAACCTTTCAGATGCATAAGACCCGCCGTTGAGATGGCAAAGGATGTGGCTGCGCTTCCCTACGACGTTTACAGCAGGGAAGAGGCGAAAGAAGCCGTAAAGGGCAAGCCCTACAGCTTTTTGAATATCGACAGGCCGGAAACCCAGTTTGACCCGGATTTCGATATGTATTCGGACGAAGCCTACGAAAAAGCCGCATCAATGCTACGTGACTGGCAGGAAAAAGGGGTCTTTGTAAGTGACAGCGATGAAGCATATTACGTTTACGAGCTGATAATGAACGGCCGCTCCCAGACAGGTATTGTTGCCTGCGCCGCTGTTGACGATTATCTCAACAACGTTATCAAAAAGCACGAAAACACCAGGGAAGAGAAAGAAATAGACAGGATCAGGCACGTGGATACCTGTAATGCCCAGACAGGGCCCATATTCCTTGCATACGCTTCGGAAAGCGTGATAAAGGCCGCTGTTGAAAGGGCAAAGGAAAAAGCCCCCCTGTATTCCTTTACGGAAGAGGACGGGATCACGCACAATGTCTGGAAGATCGCAGAAGCTGAAGAGATAACCAAGATCCGCACTGCTTTTGAGAAGATAAACTCGATCTATATTGCCGACGGCCACCACAGGGCGGCATCCGCCGTAAAGGTAGGACAGAAGCGCAGGGCAGAAAACCCGGGATACACAGGGAACGAGGAGTTCAACTTCTTTCTTTCCGTACTTTTCCCGGAAGACGAGCTGATGATAATGCCTTACAACCGCGTAGTGAAGGACCTTAACGGCCTTTCCGCGGAGGAGTTCCTGGCCCGGATCGAAGAGAATTTTGACATAAAAAAATGCGGCTCTGCAGTAGAGCCGTCAGAAAAAGGCACCTTTGGGATGCTCCTTTGCGATACCTGGTACTTATTGTCCGCAAAGGACAGCATCAAAGCCCTTGGTGACCCCGTAAAGTCCCTTGATGTCTCGGTGCTCCAGGACAACATCCTTTCCCCGGTACTTGGTATAAAGGACCCCAGAACAGACAAGAGGATAGATTTTATAGGCGGTATCAGAGGCATAAAAGAGCTGGAAAGAAGAGTGGCCCTCGATATGAAGATCGCCTTTTCAATGTATCCCACATCCATCCGCGAGCTTTTCGCCGTTTCGGATGCAGGCCTTTTGATGCCTCCGAAATCCACATGGTTTGAACCGAAATTAAGGAGTGGACTCTTTATCCACAAGATATCCTGATCAAACGTCTTTAGTGAAGGAGACTGCACAGCAACGAATGTGTCCGACAAGCGTTACTGTGGGGGCTCCTTCTTTTTTGTCGGGATTGAATTCGATGGCGGAATTCTTGCAATCCGCTACGTTCACCACGTTACAGTCCTTAGGAAGGATGACCTTTACAGCAGAGCAGATACCGGAGATATCAACGGTAAGGTCCTGCCCTGTCTTGGCGTAGCGAAGGTCGAGCTCTGCAGCGCTGAAGAAGGTGGAAAGCTTAACGCAGTGCACCTCAACATTTGCCAGGGCCTCTCTCAGAACGTTGAAACAGGAAGCAAAACGCCTGATCTCGCTGTTGTAGTTTTTCTGGGCGTCTTTTTCATTTAATGTCACAAAGAAAGCGCGGATGGCTGAAACAAGGGCAGCCACACAGGCACAGAAAGCCAGGAACTTCACAAACCCGCAGCATTTCTTTTTTCCGGATCTTCTCTTCATTTTGAAACCTCCCAAATTACACGTTTTATCGATTTATTATACCATATTGCTCATTCTTTTGCAAAGAAATAATCGTTGCAGCCCGCAAGATAGCGGCGGCTTTCTTCCTCTGAAAGGGCTTTTGCAAAGGGTGCACGGCCTGTTTGCCCTTCCCTGCAGTATTCGGCGTAAAACACAGTACCTGAAGCACCCCTTCCGCTCCAGTCCGCAAAGCCTTCCTGCTTGATGTGGGGGCCGTATTCGCAGTCAATAAAGACTGTTTTAGCGTATTCTCTCCAGGGGCGTCCAAGGTAAAAGGAACCTGCGCCGCAGTCCGAGGTGAACCTGCACTTGTTGAAAACAAAGCCGTAAGGGATGCTTTCCGGTGTAGAAGCAGCCGTTACATAGCCTGTGCCCGAAAAGAGAGGGTCGTTTACGGAATGGATGATGCAGCTTTCAAAAAATGCAGCCCCTCCGCCAAAGATAAAGTCCACGTTTCCGGCGATAAAGGAGTCCCTGAACACCATTTTCCTCGGGGTGCGGGGAGTGTTCTGCTTTGGCCCGCGAAACCCGCCGGGTTCCACTTCCTTTGGAGGAAGCGGCGCAAGGAACAGGGTGTCCTGCTGGCCAAGGAGCCTGACATTTTCAAAGCGGCAGTCGTCTCCGTCCACGTACAGCGCTATGGCCTGGCCGTACTTTGCCCCGCAGCCAGCCGTGTTCTCAACCGTCAGGTTCCGCAAGGTTACCCTGTCGCCGTCTATAAGCAACGTCTGGGTACGGAAAGTCCCGCGTTTGAGGCCGTCCTGAAGTATCTCTTTAGCATATCTGTTCATGGATATAACAGTGTTTTCAGGATCCTCCCCCTCAATGGTAACATCGCTCTTCGAAAGCGTGAGGACCTCGTGATATACGCCTTTCTTAAGGCGGATCGTAACAGGGCCTTCAATCTCGTTCAGATGGGAAAAGGCTTCGTAAAGAGAAGTATAGTCGGCGTTGTTGCCTGGTTCATTAGATACTGTGATAGTTTTCAAGGCAGACTCCTTAAGACTTTTTTCAGTTGAATTATACCTCGAAAAGGGGTAAAATAAAACCATAATTTATTGGGAGGTTTACTATTATGGCAGTTCCTACACCGCATAACGCCGCTAAAGCCGGCGATATAGCAAAAACAGTACTTATGCCCGGCGATCCTTTACGCGCCAAGGTCATAGCAGATACTTTCCTTGATAACGCTGTGTGCTTCAACACAGTAAGAAATATGCTCGGTTTTACCGGCACCTACAAGGGAAAGAGAGTCTCAGTCATGGGAAGCGGGATGGGCATCCCCTCCATCGGCATCTACTCCTACGAGCTTTTCAATTTCTATGATGTAGAAAACATCATAAGGATCGGCTCTGCGGGCGCGCTGTCGGATGACGTTCACGTGCGCGACATCATCCTTGCACAGGGTGCTTCGACAAATTCAAATTATGTTGACCAGTTCGGTATTCCCGGCAATTTCGCGCCTCTTGCCGATTTCGGTCTTTTGAGATGCGCTGTTGAGACCGGCGAAAAACTCGGCTACAAGACCGTTGTCGGAAACGTTCTTTCAAGCGACGTTTTCTATCATGCAGATCCCACCTTCAACGACAAATGGAAGAGGATGGGTGTTCTTGCCGTTGAAATGGAGTCGGCAGCTCTTTACCTCAATGCAACGTATGCCGGAAAGAAGGCACTCGGTATCTTCACCGTTTCAGACCACATCTACACCGGCGAATCGCTTTCCGCACAGGAAAGACAGGACAGCTTCAAGGAGATGATGGAGCTTGCTCTCGAGGTTGCTCCGGAATAATTATGGATATCGATAATGACGGATTGATACAGAAATTCATCAAGGGCGGGGCCGGGCGCGAAGACCTGGCCTCCCTTGCAAAAAAAGCAAAAACCGGCGCTGTGATGGCTTGTCTCGTGGATGATGAGGATTTTCGCAGCGCTTTTTGCGCTTATCTGAAAAACGATGACGCAAAAGTCCGTAAGAATACTGCAAAGTTTGGGGCAGCCCTTGGAAATGAAAAGCTTTCCCCGATCCTTTTTGATGCCTTTGAAAACGAGAAGACCCTTTTTGTCAGGCCGGAGATATTGAAAGCCCTTGTGCTATCCGGTGCCGATGCTTATAAAGAGAGGCTTTCCGAAAGGCTAAAGGACCTGAAGAAGGCTACTTTTCTGCCTGAGGAAGAAAAACATGTGGCAGAGGAGATACGCATCCTGCAGGAGCTTTTTGGCGGAGGAAGCCACACCTTTACCGGGTTTTCAGGCCCCTGCGAGCTCCTTCTTACAACCCTTCCCGGGACAGAGGATATTACAGCGGAGCTCCTTAAAGACCAGGCTCCAAAGGCGGTTTTGGGAGGCGTGAGGGTAAGCCCCAAAAAGCTTCGGGATGTCCTTGATGTGAGGACAGTGGACGAATTCTTATTCCTTGTGCCCGGATTCCTTCCCACGGAGGCGGATCCTTTAAGGTTAGCGGAGGCTGTCGCAAAAAGCGGGCTTATCATGTTCCTTGACAGAAGACATAAGGAACAGGGCAGACCTTACCGTTTCAGGATCGCGCTCAACCTGAAGGGCGAAGCAGATGAAACAGCCTTTGTAAAAAAGCTTTCCAGGGAGCTTGAGTTCAGGTCGGAGCACAGGCTTTCAAATTCTGTGGACGACTACGAGATTGAGCTCAGGTTCAGTGAGAGAAAGGATGGGAAGGTTAACTGCCTTCTTAAGCTCTTTACGCTGCCTGATCCGCGTTTTGCCTATAGGACAAAGACTATCGCAAAAGGCCTTAAGCCTGTGGTTGCTGCTACGGCTATCGCTTTTGCCGGGGAGTACCTGAGCCCCGGAGCACAGGTCCTCGACCCTTTCTGCGGTACGGGAACGCTTCTTACGGAGCGCGCAAAGGACGGGAAAGTCAGGAACCTATACGGTGTCGATATTTTTGGAGAGGCTGTTGAAGCTGCAAGGATCAACACTGCAAACGCCGGCTTTACGGCCAATTATATAAACAGGGATTTCTTCGATTTTACCCACGACCACCTCTTTGAGGAGGTGATCACGGAACTTCCTTCGGAGCTTAAAGCAGACAGGGACGACACTCAGGAGCTTTTGAAGTTTTACAGGAAGTTTCTTAAGAAGACCCCTGAGCACCTTACGGAAGACGGGACAGTCCTTGTCCTTACAAGAAGGAAGCCTGTCTTTGAAAAAGCCCTTGAGACCGCGGGCTTTACGACGGTCAAAAAGTGCGAAACAGGGAAGACACTGGGGATATACATTTTGAAACGGAAATGATCCAGGAGCCAAAAAGGGCTCAAATGTTCGTGTGATATGGAGAAAGATATGAATACCATTAATCAAGAGCAGGGTTTTGCTGAGGGAAAAAGAAAACGGATCATTCTTAAGCTGGCCTTTTTTACGGGGGCTGTGCTTATCAACTTTCTGCTGCCGAGGGCTGCGACTGCGCTCGGACTGCCGTTATATCTTGACAATGTCGGAACGCTTGTTGCCGCCGTGCTTGGCGGATACGTCCCCGGCATCACTGTCGGATATCTTAACAACATCATAAATATGCGCGGAAACCCGGGAAACGCGTATTACGTAGTGCTTTCGACCATGATCGCCGCAAGCGGTACCTACCTTGGGCGAAAGGGCGTTTTTGACCGTTTCTGGAAGGCCCTCCTCACGATCCCGCTCTTTGCCTTTATCGGCGGTGCCCTGGGTTCGATCCTTACCTACCTGCTTTACGTATACGGCATGGGCGAAGGGATAAGCGCACCTTTTGCAAGGGCTCTTCTTGAAAGCGGGAAGATGAACGTCTTCTGGGCCCAGATGACCTCCGATATCGCCATCGATCTCATCGACAAGGCCATCACCGTTGTCCTCGTTTTCCTTATCCTGAAGGCGGTGCCTTC
>JAGDCQ010000112.1 GCA_017958465.1 Lachnospiraceae bacterium | reverse complement strand
TCGCCCGCGAGCTCTTCCACAACCTGTGCGGCTTCGCTTGCTTCGATAAGTGTGATATCGCCGGAAACGTTGATGATAAAGTCTGTAGCGCCTTCGATACTGGTCTCAAGGAGCGGGCTGGAGATAGCTTTCTGGATAGCCTGCTGTGCCTTGTCCTCGCCTGTAGCGGTACCGATACCGATATGTGCAACGCCCTTGTCCTTCATGACTGTCTGGACGTCTGCAAAGTCGAGGTTAAGGATACCGGGAACATTGATAAGGTCCGTGATACCCTGAACACCCTGCTGGAGCACTTCGTCAGCCTTCTTTAAGGCGTCCGGCATGGAAGTACGCCTGTCAACAAGGGAAATAAGCCTGTCGTTGGGGATAACGATAAGAGTATCCACAACTTCCTTAAGCTTTGCTATACCTGCGAGCGCATTGTTCATACGCTGCTTAAGCTCGAATTTGAAGGGCTTTGTAACAATACCTACGGTAAGGATGCCCTGCTTTTTAGCTATGCCTGCAATAACAGGAGCAGCGCCTGTTCCTGTACCGCCGCCCATACCACAGGTAACAAAGAGCATATCCACGCCCTTTACAAGCTCTGTGAGCTCGTCCCTGTTCTCCTCTGCGGCTTTCTCGCCGATCTCGGGATTTGCACCGGCTCCGAGCCCCTTTGTGAGCTTCTCGCCGATCTGTATACATGTGGGCGCCTTACATGTCATAAGATGCTGTTTATCTGTATTGACACAGACAAATTCAACGCCCTTGATATCTTCATCTATCATGCGGTTTACCGCATTATTTCCGCCGCCGCCGACACCTATTACCATTATTCTTGCAGCAGAATCAGCTTCATTGCTTCTGATCTCTAACAAATCCTAACCCTCCTTAATCGCAAGAGTGCAATTTTCACGGTACGTGAGAACCCATTTGAAAAGAAACAGGATTGTTTCACGCATGTTTCACGCGCCTTTTGGGCGGTTTTTACCCCGTTTTGATTACAACATCTTGTATCACGTGAAATCTCCCTACACAATATGATAAGTATTTCACCTTGAATAATCAACAGTTTTTTTTAAAAAATGCAAAAATTTTTCCAAGTTTTTTTATCCTCACCGTCCTTTGCACTTTTTACGGGTGTTTCGGCCTGTTTTGACCGTCTTTGGCGTTCTTCTTTCAGCCCGTTTTCACCCGTCATTTCGGTTTCCCCACTACCGTCCTGTTGTTTTCACTGTAGTTTTCCATATACAGAATGTAGCTCTTGTTTTCAAGAGCATTTATGATCTCCGGAAGCGCTCTCACCGCAACCGTGTGATCTTCATGTTTTCCGAGCCTCACCGTTGTTTCTCCAAGGGTGAGGACTGCAGCGCCGTCATCAAGAAACTCGAGAAGCTCTGCTTTCTGGCCCGTTTCCTCAAGCGCCATCACTATATTCATTACAACATCAAAATACTCTCTGTGGCCTGCGACCTTAAGGTTCTTTCCAAGCACCAGGGCATCGAACTTTGCTCCCTCCACAAGGATGAAATCATCCGGCTTTTCCTGCTGGAATTCCGTCACAAGGCCGTCCCTGTCAAAAAAGAAGTAACCGCCCATCGCATATATGCATCCAAGGATCTTCTTCTCGTAAACCGTAAGTTCAACAGTGTTAAGCCCCGTGAGCTTCGCATCCACCTGCTCTATAAAAGGTATGGCGGGGTGTTTGTGCCTGTTTACGCTCATCACATAGAAAGGGGCGTAAATATCTAAGGGGCCGTCCGAGGTTTTATCCCATATTTCCTGATCCGTATAGATGGTGCTTCCCTTGACCGTGATCCCCTTTATCTCGCAGTTTACCCTAAGGACCGTGATCAGCACAATGGCCAGCACCAGGATCAAAGCTATCTTTATCAGCGTTCTAAAAAAACTGCGTTCCTTCATCCTTCAACTCTTATCCTCTTCGTCCGCAAAGATACACTGAGCACCAGCCCTATCTCCGCGCAGAACACCATCATAGAGGTACCGCCGTAGCTTACAAAGGGAAGGGCGACACCCGTGGACGGGATCGTGTTTGTAACAACCGCAACATTCAAGATGACCTGCACCGCGATGTTCACGAAAACGCCGGTACAGAGCATACTGCCGTACAGGTCGTCAGCGTTCATCGCCACATAATAGATACGCCAGAGCAGGATGCAGTAAAACAGCAGCACAGCGATGGCTCCTATCACCCCAAGCTCCTCGCAGATTATGGAGAAGAGCATGTCGTTGTGGGCCTCCGGGATATGTCCCATCTTCTGAAGGCTGTTTCCGAGCCCGCGTCCGAAAAGCCCCGCGGATGCTATAGCGTAAAGGCCCTGGAGTATCTGCCCCGCTTTTTCGTGGGTCTCAACGTTCAGCCAGATATCGATACGGTCCGAGCGGTATCCGACCGCAAATACCATAACTGCTGCGGCGCCCACCGCCGCCAGTACAAAAAACACGTAATAAAGCTTTTTCTCACTGGCTATAAAGCAGGTAACAAATATGATGGCCGCTATGATT